>CAIYWM010000969.1 GCA_903929895.1 uncultured Alphaproteobacteria bacterium | reverse complement strand
GCGCGACATGGGTGTGATACGCACACGTTATACTATCAACTTACAACAAGGGAACTGCTCGAAAATGATGCGTCACGTAAAGATTCCGCGATCGGTGTGACCGCGATCGTCGCCGCGCGTAGCAGGGATCTCTCCTGAAGTGCACCACGCCTGCCGATGCAATGATGCATTGCTTCCCGCTTTGCTATCGGAATGCTGGCGTTCATGCTGTTGCAGCATTTAGGTTCGCGGCCGTCTACTTCGCGCCCTTCGTGGACGCGAGATAATCGACAATCGCCGTCATCTCGCCCTCGTCGACTGGCGCCTTGTAGGCATGGATCATCTTGTCGAAGATGCCGGCCCAGGCGGCCTTCGCCAAGTTGGGCTGGGTCAGCACCATGCCAGCCGAATGGCATGACAGGCAGTTCGCGTTGATCGTCTCGGCGGTCGCGCCGCCGGGAAAGACCTCGGTGCTGGTCGGCAGATCGACCGACACCGATTTCAGGACGAAGCCCGTCGCACCTGACGACGCCACGGCGGTCGGCGCCGGAAGCTGAACCGCGGGATGGCCGATGAACGCCAGCGTCAGTCCGGCAATGGCTGCGACGGCAAAGCCCAGGGCGGCACCGTTGATCTCCATGGTTCAGATCGCCTTCAGGTTCACGGTCTCGATGCCGTTATGCATGAAGCCGCTCGGGTTCCAGTTGTTTGCCGCGGGCTGCACGAGCCCGTCGTCGTTGGTGCAGCGGACCATCAGCGCGACGTTGCCGGCAGCGGGCGTCACCTCGGCCTGCCATTGCCGGAAGCTGTACTTGCCCTCGTCGCGGCCCAGCCCCGCGGGCAGCCAGCTCTTGCCACCGTCCACCGAAAGCTCGACCGACTTCACGCCGGTATCGCCGCCGAACGCGATGCCGCGCACCAGGGTCTTCGCGCCAGCTTTCAGGGCCGCGCCCTCTTTCAGGTTGGTCACGAACGAGCGCGGCACCATGCGGTTGATCGGCACCATGGTGAGGCCGGTCTGGCCGGGCTTCATGTCGCCGCCCGGCGTGTCGGGAATGAGGTAGGCGCTCTTGGTCCAGAAATTCTCGTCGGGCACGGCCAGCACTTCGATACGGGCCAGCATCTTCACCCAGTAGGTCGAATACCAGCCCGGCACGACAAGGCGCAGCGGGAAGCCGTTCAGCAACGGAAGCTGCTCGCCGTTCATGGCGTAGGCGATCATCACCTCGCCATTACTTGCATGGTCGAGCGCCAGCGACTTCATGAACTTCGGCGCCTCGGGCACCACCGGATCGTCGAGCCCGGCAAAGAGCACTGCCGTCGCCCCGGCCTTCACACCCGCCCGGTCGAGCACGTCCTTCAGCCGCACGCCCATCCACTTCGCGTTGCCCATAGCGCCGTTGGCCCATTGCGCTCCGGGAACCCGGGGGGCGGTGAAACCACGCGAGTTGCCCGAGCACTGGTTGACCGCGGCCAGCTCGACCCGCGGCAACCCGTCGACGATCTCCTTCAACGTAAGTGACAGCTCCTTGTCGACATGGCCGCGCACCGAAAGCCGGAACGTCCCGGCATCGATCTCGGTCGGGATCACGGCCCAGTGCCAGCGCACATAGAAAGAATCGTTCGGGGTGAACACGCCACGGTCGAAGACCTCGAACGGCGTCTCCAGCAGCGGCGGCCGCGTCCGTTGCAGGATCATCGTCCCCTTCTGCGGAAATCCGTTCGTAAGGGTGCGCTCAGATGGCTCGAACGGCAATTCCACCGCCGCCTGCCCCCACGCCGAGCCGGATACGACCATGAGGCTGCCGGCACTTGCCTGCCCCAGAAAAGATCGCCGCGTCGTTCTCGTCATTGCGTTTCGCCCATTCACCCGACATTCCCTGTATGAACACTTGAAACGGCGTGAACCGTAACACTCCGCCGGGTTCCGGGGAAGCCATGGGCGGCCGACGCAAGTTTTCCCGGCGGTCCCGCCGCGTCCACCCTCCAAAACGAGCTTTGATCCACCGGTTCTGCTCTTTTGCTCGCCATTCAGACGCACTCCTCCCGTGGTGACATCGCATTTGCACCGTTCGGCCCTATGCCTGAGCTGGTCGTCGTCGCAGCCCGTCGATCAGCCGCAGTATTTGCTCGAACAGTTCTCTCGGCACCGCGACCTCGGCCATCTGGAAGACGGCGTAGCGGGCGTGGCGCACGACCTTGGCGCCGATCTTCACCAGTTTCTCCCGCAGGCTGGTCAGCGACCACTGCGCGACCGCCTCGGGCAGCGCCAGCGTCCGCATGAAGTTGGCGAGATTGTAGGCCAGCACGTGCAACTGGAGACGCACCGCATTGGCGGCGAACGAGCAGCATGACAGACGCGTCCACTTGATCGCGTTCTTGCCTTCCTTGATCCACTGCTCGCACGCCCCGCGCTTGTTGTAGAAGGCGACAACCCGCTCGACCGGTCGCGACAGGTTGGTAACGATGAAGCCGACGCGGGGATAAAGCTCGCCGGGGTGCCACTCGACCTTGACGACGACGCGTCGTGGCATCGCCCAGCTTGCCGCCTGATATCGGAAGCTGGCGTAGTATCGTCGGATCGTGATCGGCGGGCGGCCAACAGGGCGCTTGAGCAGGTAGCCGATGCGCTCCTGGAGGATGCGGTTGGCGGGCAGCCGGATCGTGTACTTGTAGCCTTCGGCCTCCAGGAACTCGTAGACCTCGGGGTTGGCGAAGGCGGCATCGGCGCAGAAGTAGCGCCGGAGGTCACGCTCCCGGTAGCGGGCCACGACTGGTTCGAGCACGGCTCTCCAGCCGTCTGCCGAATGGACGTTGCCGGGGCGCAGCGCAGAACGCTCCAGATCGCCGAACTGATTGAACACGAACAGCGGATGGTAGCAGGTGCAGGCGAAGTGGCCGTTGTAGGCAGTGCCTTCATGATCGCCATGGGTCGGGCTGACACTCGAATCCATGTCGAGCACGATGGACCTCAGAGAACGCCGGCCATGAACGCAGTCGATCCATCGCCCGGGCAGATCGGTAAGCGCGGCGAGGTTCTTGTCACTCGCGAGCCCCTCGGTCTCGAACCGCCCCATCTGGCTGGTCGAGGCCGCATCGCGCTCGACCGCCTTGCCGCCGACGAGCCAGCGCATTGCAGGATCACGCCCCAACCGGTCGTATTCCTCCGGCGTGGGGCGCCTGTACGCTGAAGATCTGATCGTGAAGATAGTGGGTGTCGCGTGCACGATGATCGTGTCCGTGTAGCCCAGATGGACACGATCGTAGATGTCAGTTTCGAGATCGGGTTCCGCCGCTAAACGCCGGCGGCGGGTGCGCCCTGAAGACGAGAAGCGGCGGATCGTAGCGGAGACGTACGAGCGCGGGGCGTCGGTATCGGCGGTGGCCCGGCGTCACGACCTCAATGCGAACCTGCTGGGTGGATGGGGAGATCGAGTAGGGCACGCCGCATAAGAGACCGTTGGATTTCAGATCCTTTCCCTCCGCCATTCACCGCCGATCTGACAGTCTCTCTCTTATCGGCGGAGGCCTCAAAAGCCCAAGAGCTGCAGGCATTCTGAGTTGGACCTGTTGACCGGTGTCGCCGTTCAAAGGGCCATTTGGCTCTCTCTATGGCTCTTTCTCTCCAAAGCTGATGACTGCGGGATTAGTACGATTATCGTAAGGCACTGATTTCGCAGGCGAATTTGGAGCGTGGTTCTGCGGATTTTGCAGGTTCGGGCGGCCCGAGAGCGGAGCCCGGGTTGGAATTTCGGCGGACGGCATGGGAGCGGGGGCCTCGGCCGCTCGAACTGGGCGGCTCTGACGCCAGCGGGGAGCGCGCCGCGGTG
>CAIYWM010000968.1 GCA_903929895.1 uncultured Alphaproteobacteria bacterium | reverse complement strand
GATGTAGAGCATGTCGTCGACGCCGTTGACCTCGAGCTCGATCGGCGTGGCGACCGTCTCGGCGATCACCTCGGCGGACGCGCCGGGATAGGTCGCGGTGATGTTGACGGTCGGTGGTGCGATCTCGGGATACTCGGCCACGGGAAGGCCGCGCTGGGCGATAAAGCCCACGATCACGATGATGACCGAGAGAACCGACGCGAAGATCGGCCGGTCGATGAAGAAATGTGAAAAGCGCATGACGGGCCCTTACCTGGCCTTGGCGACGATCTCGCCCTTCTGGGGCACGACCTTCGCACCCGGCCGCACCATGGGATTGGCGAGACCGTCGAGCACCACCTTGTCGGTGGGGACGAGGCCGGAGCGGATCACCCGCAGCCCGTCGACGATCGTGCCGAGAGTGACGGGCTTGGCCTGCACCACGCCGTCGTCGCCGACGGTGAAGACGATCTTGCGGGCCTGGTCGGAGATGATGGCCGAGTCGGGGACCAGCAGCGCGTCGTATTCGCCGCCGAACAGCTGCAGGCGGCCGAAGATGCCCGGCGTCAGCAGCTGGTCCTTGTTGTCGACCAGGGCGCGCACGCGGATCGTGCCCGAGCGCGCGGTCATCGCATTGTCGACGAAGTCGACCTTGCCGGTCCGTTTCCAGTCCGTCTCGTCGGAGAGCCGGATGCGGACGGGATTGGCGCCGTCGCGCGAGGAGGCGAGGGCGCCCGACAGGATCAGGCGGCTGTAGCGCAGATGATCGGCCTCCGAGATGTCGAAGACGAAACGGATGGGATCGAGCGTCACGATGGTGGCCAGCAGCGTGGCGCCGGTCTGGCCGCCCGAGATCAGATTGCCGGCATCGACCTTGCGGTCCGAGATGCGGCCGGCGATCGGCGCCGTGACGTTCGTCCATTCGAGATTGAGCTGGGCATTGCGCAGGGCTGCTTCGGCGGACTTGAGCTGGGCGCGGGCGACGGCGAGCGTCGACTTGCGCGAATCCTGCTCCGCCTCGGTGATGGTGCGCGAGGCGATCAGCGACGCGCCGCGGCCGACCTGCAGCTCCGCCAGATCGACCTGGGCCTTGTTGCGCGCGACCTCGGCTTCCGCCGATTCCACCGCGATCTCATAGGGCCGCCTGTCGATGCTGAAGAGTGGATCGCCGACCTTGACGATCTGGCCGTCGCGGAAGTCGATCTTGTCGATGAAGCCGGAGACGCGCGCGCGCACCTCGACGGACGCGACGGCTTCGAACCGGCCGGAATACTCGTCCCACTGGGTGACACGCTTGGCGAGCGGCTCGGAGACGGTGACGGGCATGGCGGGCGGACCGCCCTGCGCGAAGGAGGCGGACGAAAAAGCCAGGAGGCAGAGGCTGACGACAGCCAGCAGGCGGCGACGTTCGGACACTTGGACTCCCCCGCGAACAATTCTGCGTCGCGAAGTCGACATGTGGTTGCCGCATCAGGCGGTGTCAATTCCTCCCGAAGTAACTGGCGTACTTCCAGGGAACGGAGTTTCACGAGCAAATGCGGGGTTGAATGAAAACGAGGCTCGCCCCGCTCCGCGCGCAACGTTTCGGCAGTTCAAGCGTTCAAACCGGCCGCGAACAAGGCTGGTGCCGTCGCAGCTCGCCTTGCCGAGCCGTCCCATGGGCCAGGGCAGGCTGGGGTCAGCAGGTTGGCGGGCGGAGTTCGCCTGCTATCATGAGCGCATGAAGATCAAGAAATTCGGCACGCCGCTCAAGGGCTCCGCCGTGAAGCTGATGATGTTGGGCTCCGGTGAGCTCGGCAAGGAAGTCGTCATCGAGGCGATGCGTTTCGGGATAGAGGTCATCGCCTGCGACCGCTACGCCGATGCGCCGGCCATGCTGGTCGCCAACAGCGCCTACGTCTTCGACATGCGCGACGGCGGGGCGCTGCGCCATGTCGTCGAGGCGGTGCAGCCCGACTTCATCGTGCCCGAGATCGAGGCCATCGCGACCGACACGCTGGTCGAGCTGGAGAAGGAGGGCTGGACCGTCATCCCGACGGCGCGCGCCGCGCAGCTCACCATGGACCGCCGCGGCATCCGCAAGCTCGCGGCCGAGAAGCTCAAGCTGCCGACTTCGCCCTACCGCTTTGCCGCCAGCCTCGAGGAGCTGCAGGCGGGCGCCGAAGCCGTCGGGTTTCCCTGCTTCATCAAGCCCACCATGTCGTCGTCCGGTCACGGCCAGAGCGTCGCGCGCAAGCCCGCCGACGTGGCGAAGAGCTGGAAGATCGCGATGGAGGGTACGCGCGCCAGCACCGGGCTGGTGATCGTCGAGGGCGCCATCGACTTCGACTACGAGATCACCCTGCTCACCGTGCGCCACGAAGGCGGCTTCGGTTTCTGCGAGCCGATCGGCCACATCCAGGTCGACGGCGACTATCGCGAAAGCTGGCAGCCGCACGCCATGTCGAAGCCGGCGCTGCGCAAGGCGCGCGACATTGCGAAGAAGGTCGTGAACGAGCTGTGCGGCGCCAAGGGGCGCGGCCTGTTCGGCGTGGAGATGTTCGTGAAGGGCGACCAGGTCTGGTTCTCGGAGTTGTCGCCGCGCCCGCACGATACCGGCATGGTCACGATGGTCTCGCAGAACATGAGCGAGATGGAGCTGCACGTCCGCGCCATCCTCGGCCTGCCGATCCCCGAGATCACCTGCCAGCCCGGCGCCTCGGTGCCGGTGCTCGGCGACGGCAATCTCGAGGACCCGACCTATACCGGCGTCGCCAAGGCGCTAGCCGCTCCTGGAACGTCTGTGCGCATCTTCGGCAAGCCCGAGGTGAAGGGCCACCGCCGCATGGCCGTCGCGCTCGCCACCGGCCGCACCGTCAAGGACGCGCGCCGCAAGGCGATGGCGTCTGCGAAGCAGATCAAGGTCGGGTAGTGATTTCATTCTCCTCTCCCCCGCTAGGGGGAGAGGAACATGAGGACTCAGTGCCGGAAGTGCCGCATCCCGGTGAAGACCATCGCGAGGCCCTTCTCGTCGGCGGCCTCGATCACTTCCTTGTCGCGCATTGAGCCGCCCGGCTGGATGATCGCCGTCGCGCCAGCCTCGGCCGCAGCCAAAAGACCGTCGGCGAAGGGGAAGAAGGCATCGGAGGCGACGACGCTGCCGACCGCCGGGCTCACCGTGAGGCCGGCGGCCTCACCGGATTCGGCGGCACGGATGGCGGCGATCCGCGAAGAATCGCGGCGGTTCATCTGGCCCGCGCCGACACCCACCGTGGCGCCGTCCTTGGCGTAGACGATGGCGTTCGACTTCACGTGCTTGCAGACCGTGAAGGCGAACAGCAGGTCGTCGAGTTCCTTCGCGGTCGGCGACCGCTTGGTCACGACCTTGAGGTCGGCCTTGGTGAGATGGCCGTTGTCGCGCGTCTGGAAGAGATAGCCGCCGGCCACACTCTTGAGCGTCATGCCGGCCGTCGTCGGATCGGGCAGGGCGCCGGCCAGCAGCACGCGCACGTTCTTCTTGGTGGCGAGGATGGCCAGCGCCTCCGGCGTCGCGTCGGGCGCGATCACCACTTCGAGGAAGAGCTTCACCAGCTCGGCCGCGACCCTTGCCTCGAGCGTGCGGTTGACCGCGACGATGCCGCCGAAGATCGAGACGGGATCGCAGGCATAGGCCTTCTGATAGGCGGTGAACTGGTCGGCATCGACCGCCACGCCGCAGGGATTGGCGTGCTTCACGACGACGATGGCGGACTGGGCGAACTCCGCCACGCACTCGTAGGCCGATTCGGTGTCGCCGATATTGTTGTAGGACAGCTCCTTGCCCTGGACCATGCGCGCCGTGGCGACGCCCGGCCGCTTGCTGCCGTCGCTGTAGAAGGCCGCCTTCTGGTGCGGGTTCTCGCCGTAGCGCAGGGTCTGCACGCGCTCGGCCGACAGGGTCAGCCGCTCGGGGAAGGTCTCGCCTTCCTGGGCCGCGAACCAGTTGGCGATCGCCGAATCGTAGGATGCCGTGCGGGCATAGGCCTTGGCTGCGAGCTTGCGGCGCAGCTCCAGGGTCGTGGCGCCCTTGTTGGCGTCGAGCTCCTGCAGCACCGAGGCATAGTCCTTGGGATCGACCACGATCGTTACGAAGTCGTGGTTCTTGGCCGAGGCGCGGATCAGCGCCGGGCCGCCGATGTCGATGTTCTCGACGCAGGTCGGGAAGTCGGCGCCGCGCGCTACGGTCGCCTCGAACGGGTAGAGGTTCACCACCACCAGATCGATGCCCGCGATCCTGTGGTCGCTCATCGCCTTCTGGTGGCCAGCATCGGTGCGGCGGGCGAGGATGCCGCCATGGATCGAGGGCTGCAGCGTCTTCACCCGCCCGTCCATGATCTCGGGGAACCCGGTGTGATCGCTGACCTCGACCACCTTGAGGCCGGCGTCGCGCAGCGACTTGGCAGACCCGCCGGTCGAGAGGATTTCCACCCCGTGCGCCGCCAGCGCCTTGCCCAGTTCGACCAGGCCCTCCTTGTCGGAAACGGAGATCAACGCGCGCTGGATGCGGGCCAGGTCGGGCGTGGGCGAAGGGACGTACTGGGTCGAGGCGGACATGGCCGGTCTTGTAGCCCTCTCGCCGGTGGGGAGAAAGCGGCGGATTTACGCGTCCGCGCCCTCGAGGACGCGGACCTTGAAGCCGTCGGATTGCAGGGCGGCCAGGAGTTCACCCAGGTGGGCGCGGTCGCGGGTTTCGACGGTGACGTCGAGTTCGGTGGCCTTGGCGACAACGCCGAACAGCCGTTGGTGCAGCACTTCGACGATGTTGCCGCCGGCCCCGCCGATCAGGCCGGCCACGCGGGCGAGCTGCCCGGGCGCATCGCCGATCATGAGGCGCAGCCGCACGATGCGGCCGTCGCGGACCAAACCGCGCAGCAGGACCG
>CAIYWM010000967.1 GCA_903929895.1 uncultured Alphaproteobacteria bacterium | reverse complement strand
CCCGCATCGAGGATGCCGGAGCGGCCGAAATAGGCGGTGATGTCGAAGCCCGGCCGGTCGCGGTCGGGGCCGGTCTCGCCGTAGCCGGTGAGCGAGCAGTAGATGAGGCGCGGGTTGATCGGCTCGATATCCTCCCAGCGCAGGCGCAGCCGTTCGCGGGCCGGCGGCGGGAAGTTCACGATCATCACGTCGGCGCGCTTCAGCAGCCGCTCGAGGATGGTGCGGGCGCCGTCGGTCTTGAGGTCGAGCGCCAGCGAGCGCTTGTGGCGGCCGTCGAGCTGCCACGGAAAGTTCCGGTCGCTCTGCGGATAGCTGGCGTTGCGGAAGCTGTTGCGATGCGGGTCGCCGTCGACCGGCGGCTCGATCTTGATCACGTCGGCGCCGAAATCGCCCAGCGCAGCGGCGGCGGCGGGCGCGGCGATGAAGGAACTGATGTCGAGAACGGTGAGTCCGGCCAGCGGCAGCGGTTCGTCCGTGGTCATCGAAGCGCCCCGCTGGCCTTGAGGGCCGCGACTTCCTGCACACTCATGCCAACTTCGCGCAGCAGCTGCTCGCTGTGCTCGCCGAGTTCCGGCGCGGGATGCGCGATGCGCTGGCTGGCGAAGCCGAGGCGAATCGGATCGGCCAGGGTACGCGGCATGCCGGGGATCGCCGTGTCGACCACCGCGCCGCAGGCCACCGCCTGTTCGTCGTCGGGAACGTCCTGCGGGCGGCTGATGACGCCGAAGGTGACGCTGTTCGCCGCCAGAGTCTCGCGCCAGTGCTCGTAGGGCTGCGTGGCGAAGGTATCGCTGAGGATGCCGGCAAGTTCGCCGGCTCTGAGGCGACGCTCGGGCTCGGTGGCGAATCGCGGATCGTCGATCAGGGCGTCCAGGCCCATCGCCCGGCAGAGCGGTGCCCACAGCTTGTCCGCGCGCACGATGGTGAGCTGCAGCCAGCGGTCGTCGGCCGTGCGGTAGATGTTGCCCAGTGCCGACCGTGGCCGGTCGGGCGGCGGCCGGTGCGGCAGGAAGGCGCCGACGAGGGCGGCCTGGGCGATCACGCCGCATGACCACAGGCCGTTGCCGAGCAGCGACGTGCCGACCCACGACCCTTCGCCGGTCTTCATGCGGTGGATGAGCGCCATGAGGATGGACGAGACGAGCGCCATCGCCGTCGCGCGATCGCCCTGCGCGGGTCCGGGGACGCCCGGCGGCCCGCCTTCATAGCGCTGTGCATCGAGCAGGCCCGATCGGGCGAAGTAGGCGGTGGCGTCGAAGCCGGGCCGGTCGCGATCGGGGCCGCTTTCGCCGTAGCCGGTGAGGGACGCATAGATCAGCTTCGGGTTGACCGCCTTCACGTCGTCGTAGGCGAGCTTGAGCTTGTCGCGCACCGGCGGCGGGAAGTTGCAGATCAGGATGTCGGAGACCGCGATCAGGCGGTCGAGGGCCGCGCGGGCATCCGCCTGCTTGAGGTCGAGCACGATGGAGCGCTTGTTGCGCGAATCCATCTGCCAGGGATAGTTGACCTCGCTTTTCGGATAGTTCGACGAATCGTGCATGATCCGGCGGTTGGGATCGCCTTCCGGTCCTTCGACCTTGATGACGTCGGCGCCCCAGTCGCCCAGCACGACGGCCGCAGCCGGTGCGGCAATGAATGAGCTGATGTCCAATACGCGCAATCCCGCCAGCGGCAGGGCAGTCTCGGTCATGGATTCTCCCTTTCGCCGCCGATATGGGCGCGACGCTCTGGTCTCCGTCAACACCGCTCGCTAATTTGATTTCGGCACGCGGTGTGCTTGCCGGAAATTGAGAATGGGAACCCGATCTTGGCCAAGAAGCGTAAACCGAATTTCCTGATCGTGCTGATCGACGACCTCCGGTTCGACGAGCTGGGGATCTGCGGCCATCCCTACATGAAGACGCCGCACATCGACCGGATCGGCCATGAAGGCGCGATGTTCACCTCGGCGTTCCACACCACGCCGCTGTGCTCGCCCAACCGCGCTTCGATCCTGACCGGCCAGTATGCCAGCCGCCACGGCATCATCGACAACGTCGCGCGCGACGCGCACAGCCATCGCCTGCCGAACTACCACGTGATTCTGCAGCGTCTGGGCTACGAGACCGCCCATATCGGCAAGTGGCACATGGGCAACTCCGGCGGGCCGCGACCGGGCTACGACAAGTGGGTGAGCTTTCCTGGCCATGGGTCGATCATCGATCCGGTGCTGAACATCGACGGCAAGGAGAAGAAGTACGAAGGCTACATCACCGACCTGCTGAACGGTCACGCCGTCGATTTCCTGAAGAAGAAGCGCGACAAGCCTTTCGCGCTGTTCTTCGCGCACAAGGCCGTGCATCCCGACGCCTTCCAGGCGGCCGACGGCACGATCGACTTCACCGACGGCGGCTACCGTCCGGCGCCGCGCCATGCCGACCTCTACAAGGGCGAGCACTTTCCGCGCCGGCCCAATGCGCTTCCTGCGGCCGACGTGGTGAAGGACAAGCCGGCCTGGACGGAAGCCCACGCGATGCGCGTCAACGAGGCGTCGCGCAAGGTGCTGGACGGGATCCTGGCCGGCACGGACGAGGAAATCCGGCTTCGCGCCGCCATGATGGCCTCGGTCGACGAGGGCATGGGCGACATTTTCAAGGTGCTCGAGCAGAACGGCGAACTCGACAATACCTTCATCCTGTTCTTTGGAGACAATGGCTACTTCTTCGGCGAGCACGGTCTCGGGCCGGAGCGGCGCTTCGCCT
>CAIYWM010000966.1 GCA_903929895.1 uncultured Alphaproteobacteria bacterium | reverse complement strand
GTCTTGCCGGCCGGCTGGGCGAAGGCGCAGAGGCTCTCGACCACCTGCCAGCCCTTGGCCTCGGAGCGCTTGCGCCAGACGTCGAGCGGCGCGCCGAACATCGGGACGTTTGCGCCGTAGCTGCCCTTGCGGAACAGGCAGGTCTCCTCGAACAGGCCGTGTCCGGTCGGGATGGACGCGAAGGTGTTGGTCTCCGTACCGAGGCACGCCGTGAAGATCTTTTTCATTGGAAGGAGTTACTCGCTGAACATTGGCTGGACGCTGGACCGAAGTGTAGCGGCGCGGCGCCGGCGGGCAAAGCGAACAGGTTGTCGGCGCGCGCACCTGCAGCCATAGTGCTCGCCGCTTGGGAGACTCCGCACATGAGCTCGCGACTTTAACGATCCATCTCGCCCGCCCCACCTAGGAGCCGGGCGCATCGTTGCCGCCGCTATCGCTCGCCCTGGAGTCCCTTCGTGTCCCATCCTCTCCTCGTTGCGCCCATCGGGCGCTCCCTGCTGCGGCTCGCCGGTCCCACGACGGCGTTCATGGTGGTGCAGATCGCCGTCGTCCTGGCCGAGATCTGGCTGGTCGGCCGGCTGGGCAGCGGCGCGCTGGCGGCCTTCGCACTGGTCTATCCCTTCGTCGTCATGGTCATGAACGTCTCCTCTGGTGGCCTGGGCGGCGCAGTCGCGGCGTCCATGGCGCGTGCCCTGGGCGGCGGCCGGCGCGAGGACGCCCAGGCACTGGTGATCCACGCGATGGTACTGGCGTTCGTCTTCGCCGCGCTCTGCGTGCTGTTTGCGTGGACGGCGGCACCGCTCCTCTATCGCATGATGGGCGGCGAGGGCGTGGTGCTGCGACAGGCACGCGCCTACAGCGACCTCTGGTTCAGCTGCGGAGTGCTGGTGTGGGCGACCAACTTCGCGTCGGCGATCCTGCGGGGCGTGGGCAGTGCGGCCCTGGCGGCGCGGTTCGGCGTCGTGGGCTCGGCGGTCTATGTGCCGTTGGCGGCGCTGCTCGGGCTAGGCATCGGCGGCTGGCCGGGCTGGGACCTGGCGGGCTTCGCGGCGGCCGGCGTTGCGGCATCCGGCATATCACTGGCTTTGACGGCACGCGCGATCTGGGGCGGGCGGCTGGGCTTCGTTCCCTCGCTCGGCGGGCGTGGCCTGCAGCGCCGCCTGTTCGTGGAAATCATGGGCGTCGGCCTTGCTTCGTCGGCCGTCACCGTGGTCGGCGGCATCGGTACGATGGTGCTGACCGGACTGGTCGGGCGCTTCGGCACGTCCGCGCTGGCGGGCTACGCCATCGGATCGCGGCTCGAAAATCTGATGGGCGCGATTTCCTATGGGATCGGCACCGGCATGCTGACGCTGATCGGCGTTGCCGCCGGCGCGGACGGATGGGCACGCGCGCGTCGGGTTGCCTGGACCGGCAGCCTCTTTGCTGCGGCGGTGATCGGCACGATCGGGGGCGCGATCACCCTCCTGCCGGAGCAATGGTCGCGCTTGTTCACGAGCGATCCCGCAACGATCGCCGCCTGCGTCGGCTATCTCACGCGGGCGGCCCCTTTCTACATCCTTTACGGCCTCGGCCTGACGCTCCACTTCGGCAGCCAGGGCGCCGGCCGCATGGGCGTGCCGGTCGCCGCCGTGCTGGTAAGGCTGGTCATCACCGTCGGCGGCGGTTGGCTTGCGATGGAACTGGGGCAGGGGCTCGATGCGGTGTTCTGGGCGATGGGGATCGGGCTCGCCGTCTACGGCGTCGTGATGGGCGGCATGCTGCTGTTGCGGCCCTGGCAGGCGCGCATTCCCGTGAAGCGCTAGGCCGCCAGCGCGCGGTCGATCAGCGCCGTCTCGCTGTCGCCGAGATCGGCGCTGCCGAACTGCGCGAAGGGCGAACCGCCCAGCCGCGTCTCGGCATAGAGCGCGGCGAAGGGCGAGCCGGCCTCGACCAGCGCGGCCACGGCGGCGATCTTGGCCAGGCTCTCGCACAGGAAACGCGCGCGGCGTTCGGCGGCGCCTGACTTCAGGATCTGCTCCAGCGCCTGCGCCAGCGGGCCGGCCTTGAAGGCCTGGTCGGCGGTGCGCACGAGGCGTGACAGCGTGTCGGTCGCCGCTTCCGGATGGCGGCCGGCGGCGCGCAGCACGTCGAGCGCCATGACGTTGCCCGAGCCTTCCCAGATGGCGTTGAGCGGCGATTCGCGGAAGTAGCGCGCCATCGGCAGGTCCTCGGTGTAGCCGTTGCCGCCCAGGCACTCGAGTGATTCGTAGACGAGCTGCGGCGTGCTCTTGCAGACCAGGAACTTCACGGCGGGCGTGAGCAGTCGCGCGTAGGCCGCCTCGCGCGGATCGTGGGCGGCATG
>CAIYWM010000965.1 GCA_903929895.1 uncultured Alphaproteobacteria bacterium | reverse complement strand
CCTGGACCATCATCGGCGTCCTGTTCCTGGTGTTCTTCAGCGGCGCGATGGCCACGACGGTGGCCACCCTGGTCGTACTCGGCCTGACCCGTGGCATTCTGGGTGCCGGCGAGTCGGCGGCCATCATCACCTGGACGGCGGCGTTGCTGGTCTCCTACGGCGGCACCGCGGTGGCGGCCACCGCGCAGGCGCTGATCTTCCGCGAGCTGGTGGGCTGGCGCCCCGGCACGCAGCTCACGCCGGCGCAATAGCTACAGAAGATCCCGCAGCAGGCCGACCAGCGGCAGGTCGGCGGGCGGCATCGGATACTTGTTGAGGTCCATCGGCACGACCCATTTCAGGGTCTGGCCTTCGCGCGGCTGGGGCGTGCCGTTCCATTTGCGGCAGGCGAAGACCGGCATCAGCAGATGGAACTTCTCGTAGCCGTGGCTGGCGAAGGCGATGGGCGCCAGGCAGCTCGTCGCCGTCTCGATTCCCAGTTCCTCGTGCAGTTCGCGCACCAGCGCATGTTCGGGCGTTTCGCCTGCATCGACCTTGCCGCCGGGAAATTCCCAGAGGCCCGCCATCGACTTGCCCGGCGGGCGCTGGGCGATCAGGACACGGCTGTCGGCATCGACCAGCGCAACGGCGGCCACCAGCACGAGCGGACGCTCGCCCAGCGGCGGCGGACCGCCCGGACACTCGTCTTCGAACGAGATCAAGAACGGTAGCTGCCGTTGATGTCGATGTAGCCGTGCGTGAGATCGCAGGTCCAGACGGTGGCGCGACCGCGGCCGATGCCGAGGTCGATGTCGATCACCACGTCGGATCCCTTGATGTGCTGGGCGACCGGCGCCTCGTCGTAGTTCGGCACGACCTGGCCCTGGTCGGTGATGCGCACGCCGCCGATCGAGATGCGAAGCTTGTCACGGTCCGCCCGCTCGCCCGACTTGCCGACCGCCATGACGATGCGGCCCCAGTTGGCGTCCTCGCCGGCGATCGCGGTCTTGACCAACGGCGAGTTGGCGACCGCCAGGCCGATCTTGCGCGCGGCGCCGTTCGACGAGGCGCCGCCCACGTTGATGGTCACGAACTTGGTGGCGCCCTCGCCGTCGCGCGCGAGCAGCTGCGCCAGTTCGATCATCACCTCGTCGAGGGCGCGCTTGAAGTCGACCAGAACGGGGTCGTCGGCCTCCTCGATCGGCGCGTGACGTGCCGCCCCCGTGGCGACCATCAGGAAGGTGTCGCTGGTCGAGGTGTCGCCGTCGACGGTGACGCAGTTGAGGGACTTGTCGGCGGCGTCGGAGAGCAGCTTCTGCAGCACCGGGCCCGGGATCTTGGCGTCGGTGAAGGCGAAGCCCAGCATGGTGGCCATATCCGGCGCGATCATGCCCGAGCCCTTGAGGAAGGCATTCACCGTCACCGTGCGCTCGCCGATCTTGGCCTGACGCGTGGCGAGCTTAGGGAAGGTGTCGGTGGTCATGATGGCGGCGGCGGCAGCCGACCAGGCGTCCTCCTTGCCCGACTTGATCAGCTCCGGCACGACGGCGGCGATCTTCTCCCACTCGAGCGGCTGGCCGATCACGCCGGTCGAGGCCATGAAGACCTCGTTGCGCGGGCAGCCCAGCGCCTGGGCGATGGCCCGGGTCGATTCCTCGACCGCCTTGTCGCCGAGCTTGCCGGTGAAGGCATTGGCGTTGCCGGCATTGACCACGATCGCGCGGACCTTGCCGCGGGCCAGGTTCTTGCGGCACCAGTCGACCGGCGCCGAGCAGGTCTTGGATTTGGTCAGGACTCCCGCGATCGTCGCCCCGGCCGGCACCACGGCCAGCAGGACGTCGTCGCGGTCCGTGTAGCGCACGCCGGAACGCGCGACACCGAGCTTTACGCCCGCGATGCGGGGCAGCGTCGGCGTCGTCTTGGGCGCGAGCGGCGATATGGCGTGCTTAGCGGACATGTGTCTCCCCTCGGGCGCGGCCGCGGAAAGCGGCCGGCCAGCGGCGGAGACTACACCAGAAACACCCTAAAACGTGAGTTTTAGTTGGGCCCTCGTTCTACTTCGGCGGCGCAGCCGGGGTCGCGGGCTTTGCCGGCGTCGCGGCAGGAGCTGCCGGCGCCGCCGGGGCCGCCTCCACCTTGGTGCCGTCGATGTTGAACTTTTCGATCTTGGATCCGGCGCGGATCTTGTCGAGCTGGGCCGTCACGGCCTCACGCGCCAGTTCCTCGCGGATCTGTTCGGAAAGCTCCTCCAGCGCCGGAGGGGGCGCCGTGCGGCGGTCGTCGATCTTGACGATATGGTAGCCGAACTGGGTCTTGGTCGGCGTCTCCGAGGTCTGGCCCTTCTTCAGGTCGAAGGCGGCGTCGGCGAATTCCTTCACCATGTCGGACTTCTTGAACCAGCCGAGATCGCCGCCCTCGGCGCCGGACGCCTTGTCGGTCGACTTTTCCTTGGCGATCTTGTCGAAGGCCGTGCCCTTCTTCAGATCGGCGATGATGGCCTTCGCCTCGTCCTCGGTGGCGACGAGGATGTGTCGCGCATGCACCTCTTCTTCCGGCGGCATCGACTTCAGGCGCTCCTGATAGCGCGCCTCGATCTTCTCCAGGGTGACCAGGCGGGAGATCTCGCGCTGGATCCAGAAGTCCTGCAGGACCTGCTCCTCGACGAAGGCCATGCGCTTCTTGAAGGCCGCATCCTCGTTGGTCTTGGTCTTCTTGCCTTCCTGAACGACCAGCTTGCTGTCGATGATGCGCTCGAGCAGGGCCGGGAACACCGCCTGCAGCGGCATGGAGCGATACTGCTGCGGCAGCGACTGCTGGGCGATCTCGAGTTCGGAGAGGCGAACCTGCTGGCCGTTCACGATGGCGACGACCGGGTCCTTGATCGCGGCCGGCGCGGCGGCGGCCGGCGGCTTGGCGGCCGGGGCGGCGGGGGCCGCCGGGG
>CAIYWM010000964.1 GCA_903929895.1 uncultured Alphaproteobacteria bacterium | reverse complement strand
GCTTCTGCCCGGTTGGGCCGGTCCGTCGAGCGCGCAACAATCGCCGATCACGGCCATCGACGTGCTGCTGGAGCCCGATGCTGTGATGCTGAAGCATGCGGCGGCAACCAACGCCCGCCTGCTCAAGGTCTTCCCCCGGGGCTTTGCGCTCGACGAGGCGCACAGGCCGCACATGACGACGCTGCAGCGTTTTGTGCGGACAGCGGACCTCGACAAGGTCTACGACGCCGTGGGCAAGGCGCTGGAGGGCGAGAAGATCGCCGGATGGAAGCTCAAGGCTTTCAAGTATTACTACATACCGACGGGTGAGACCGGTCTTGCCGGCATCGTTATCGAGCCGACGAACGACTGGCTCAGGCTGCAGCAGAAGATCGTCGAGGCAGTGGCGCCCTTCACGGTCCAGAGCGGGAGCGAGGCGGCTTTCCACCTGACCCCCGAAGACGGGGCCTTCAGCAAGGGGCTCGTCGAATACGTCGCGGCGTTCGTGCCCGCTTCAACCGGAAAGAACTTCAATCCGCATGTCACGATCGGTATCGCGCCGCAGGACTACTTGAAGGCGATGCTGGCGGAGCCTTTCGAGACCTTCACCTTCTCTCCAACAGGCGTTTCCGTCTATCAGCTCGGCAACTACGGAACCGCACGCAAGAAGCTCAAGGTATGGGAACTGACGCCCTGACGAGGCTCGCGCGCAAGTGACGCGCTGCCGGACGGCCATCCTGGCGGCAATGTTTGCTGCCGCCGGCGCCTCTGCGGTGTTGGCTCAGGACTCCAACGAGTTCTGGCCGGAAGCCCAGTACCACTACTGGTTCGACGACAGAACGAGGGCAATCGCCATGGCGGCGGTGAGCCGCGACATGGCCAGCAACGCCAATTATCAGGCCGAGGAAGGGCTGACACTGGAGCATCGCTTTGCGGATTTCCTTCTCGGACGCATAGGTTATCGCCACGGCGGGGCGACCGACGGTGATCCCTTCAACGAAAACAGGCTTCTCACGGAGCAAACGCTGCGGCTGCACCTGCCGTCCCTGGTCATCGTCGACGTTCGAAACCGCCAGGATTTTCGCTGGCTCGACACCGGGTTTTCGATGCGGTTCCGGGAACGCATTCAGGTCCAGCGCGATGTCACCATCGACAGCTACACCTTCACCCCTTATGCGTCGGCAGAAGTCTTTTTCGACACGCGTTACGGTCAGTTCTCACGCTATCGGTTGACGGCCGGAGTCACCTTGCCAATCGTTCGGCACTTCAGCTTGGAACCGTATCTTGTCCGTCAGGTCGACTATGTCGGCAGTTCTGCGATCATAAATGCCGTAGGATTGATTTTTATTGCCGCGTTCTAACGATCAGAGGTGACAGGCGCAGGTGCAGTGTCGTTGCCCAGTTCTCTCCTTTGACCACTGCGGCCCGCCACTCCGAACATCAACCGCGCAAGGCGGCTCTCGTGTACCGGGCGATCATGCGTTGTTCGTCGGTCGGCACGACCCAGGCCGACACGGCCGATCCTTCGGCGCTGATGCGACCCAGGCCGCCGGCGTTGAGGGCGGGATCGAGCGTCAATCCCAGCCAGCCGCAGCCGGCGGCGATCTCGGCGCGTGTAGCGGGATCGTGCTCGCCGATGCCGGCCGTGAAGACGATGCCGTCGACGCCGCCTAATGCGGCCGCCAGGGATCCGATCTCGCGGACGATGCGGTAGACGAACAGGTCGATGGCCTCCCGGGCCTCCGGCGCGGCGGAGGCGCGGAGCGTGCGCATGTCGGACGAGATGCCCGAGACGCCCAGCAGGCCGGACTTGCGGTAGAGGAGATCTTCGATGCCCTTGGCGTCGTAGCCGCGTTCCTCCAGCAGGTAGAGCAGAACGCCCGGATCGAGGGCGCCGGTGCGGGTGCCCATCATCAGCCCGTCGACCGCCGTGAAGCCCATCGTGCTGGCGACGCTTCGTCCGTCGCGAACGGCACATAGGCTGGCGCCGTTGCCGAGATGCGCGACGATCAGCCGGGATCTCGCCAGGACCGGCTCCGTCTCCCGCAGGCGGCCTACGACATAGTCGTAGGACAGGCCATGGAATCCGTAACGCTTCACGCCCTCGGCGGTCAGCGCGCGCGGCAGGGCAAATTGCTGGGCGAGGGGCGGTTGGCTGCGATGGAAGGCGGTGTCGAAGCAGGCGATCTGCGGCAGGTGCGGGGCGGCTTCCAGGATCGCCGCGATGGGCGCGAGATTGTGCGGCTGGTGCAGTGGGGCCAGTGGTACGAGCTTCGCCAGTTCCGTCATCACGGGTTCGTCGACGCGTGTCGGTGCGGCATAGGCGGTGCCCCCGTGCACGACGCGATGCCCGAATGCCAGCACCGGCCGGCCCGCCAGCAGGTCGCGTCCCATCGACATGATCTCGGCCGTGGCCGCGCGATGATCGAGGCTGCTGTCCGGCCAGTCCCGCGCGGCGACGACGGTGGCGTCCGCCGTGTGCATCTGGAGGCGAGGCTGGGTGCCGATTCCCTCGACCTGGCCGTGGAAGAGTTCCGTGCCGTCGTCGTGGGCGTCGTAGATGGCGAACTTGATGCTCGAGGAGCCGGCGTTGAGGACGGCAATGCACCCGGTCTTGTCCATGTCGTGTCTCTCTCGCTCAGGCGACGATGTTCGCGCCACCGTCGACATAGACCGTGCCGCCGGTCACGCGGTGCGCGTAGGGCGTGGCGAGATAGGCGCAGGTGTAGCCCACGTCCATGATGTCCACGAGCTCGCCCAGCGGCGCCTTCCGGGCCGCTTCGTTGAGCAGCAGCTCGAAATCCTTGAGGCCCGACGCGGCTCGGGTCTTCAGCGGCCCGGGCGAGATTGCGTGGACACGGATGTGCCGCGGGCCCAGTTCATAGGCGAGATAGCGGCACGACGCTTCGAGCGCGGCCTTCACCGGTCCCATGACGTTGTAGTTCGGCACGACCCGGTTGGCGCCGTAATAGCTCATGGCGAACATCGTGCCGCCCTCCTTCATCAGCGGGACGGCCAGCCGCGCCATGCGGATGAACGAGTGGCAGGAGATGTCCATGGCCTTGGCGAAGCCCTCGGCCGAGCAGTCGAGCAGGCCGCCCTGCAGGTCGCTCATCGGGGCGAAGGCGATCGAATGGACGAGGATGTCGAGGCGACCCCATTTCCGCTCGATCTGCTCGAACACGGCTTCGAGCTGGCCGGGTTCGGCGACGTTCAGCTCGGCCGTGATCGGTGCCTCGAGTTCGCGGGCGAGAGGCTCGACATGGGGGCGTGCCTTTTCATTGAGCCAGGTGACGGCGATATCGGCGCCGGCTTCGCGGAAGGTCCGGGCACAGCCGTAGGCAATGGACTGGTCGTTGGCGATGCCGACGACCAGGGCCTTCTTGCCGGCGAGGATGGGGCGAATCGGTTCGTTCATGGGCCCTCAGGGGATTGCGGTTGCCGCGTTCGCGCGCCGCGCCGCGGCGACCAGGCAGGCCACCGCGCAGGAGGCCAGGCGCGTCGTCACCGAGTCGGCGCGGCTCGTCAGGATGATCGGCACGCGAGCGCCGAGGACGATGCCGGCTGCATCAGCGCCGGCCAGGAAGGTGAGGCTCTTGGCCAGCATGTTGCCGGCTTCGAGGTCGGGCACGATCAGGACGTCGGCCCGGCCGGCCACCGGGGAGACGATGTTCTTGATGGCGGCGGCCTCGACGTTGATCGCATTGTCGAGCGCCAGCGGCCCGTCGAGGATTCCGCCCTTGATCTGGCCGCGTTCCGCCATCTTGCACAGC
>CAIYWM010000963.1 GCA_903929895.1 uncultured Alphaproteobacteria bacterium | reverse complement strand
CGCTGCTCGACAAACTCAGCAAGGGCCGCATCGACGTCGGAATCGGCAAGGGGACCGCCTACAACGAATACGAGTTCGTCGGCCACGGACTGCGCAGCACCGACAGCCGGGAGCGGATGGAGGAGACCGTCGACATCCTGCAGCGCGCCTGGACGGAATCGCCGCTCGACTATGACGGCCGCTTCCACAAGCTGCACGTGCCGGCGATCCGGCCCAAGCCCGTGCAGCAGCCCGGCCCGCCCCTCTGGCGCAGCGTGATCTCGCCCGGCTCGTTCCGGGAATGCGGCAGGCTCGGCATGCCGATCCTGACCGCCCGCCTTCCGGTCGAGCGAATCAAGGAACGCTGGGCGACCTACGCCGCCGGCATCGACGAAGGCGGCCACGATGCCGCGACCAAGGCGCGCCTGCTCGCCCAGAGCGCCCTCTGGCGCAACGTCTATGTCGGTGAATCAGACGCGGAGGCGGAGGACACGCTGGCCGCGCTGCTGGTCGAGACGCGCGCCCATATGATGCATGTGCGCGAGGCGCATAATCCCGCCGACTTCGAACCCGAGCCCGCGACGCTGAACGCCTGGACCGATCCCAAAGTGCCGGACTCCGACGCGGTGCCGTTCCTGCTGCGCACCGGCTGCCTCTACGGCTCGGTCAAACGGGTGCGTGATCAGGTCGCCGAACTGAGCGAGGTCGGCGTGCAGCACCTGCTCTGCCAGACCGGGTTCGGCGCGATGAGCCACGACCAGAATCTCGCCTCGATGCGGCGGTTTGGCGAGCAGGTCATGCCTGCCTTCGCCTGACGCGCCTTTTAGGGCGCGGCCGCGCCCGAGGGACGACTGCCGTTACTTGGGGCAGTCGCCAAGGCGCTTGCCGCTCAGTTCGCTCTTGCCCTTGACCGTCGTGCCGGACTTGTCGGCCGCCTCGAGGAGTCCCGCCCCCTGATAGCTGGTCTGCGTGTAGCTGATCTCGGCCTTGGCGGTGACACCCGGCGTCTGGTCATTCGGCGGGCAGGTCAGTGTCGCCACAAGCATGCCGGCCTTCTTGGCGCCGGGCTCGAACTTGCAGCCGTGCTGCTTGATTTCGTCGGGCGTCGGAAAGAGCAGGCGCTCGAGTTGGGCCTCATCGGCCTTGAGGCAGACCTTCTTCGACGAGGGCGGCATCGGCTGTATGCCTTCCATCACGGTCTTCTCCGTCGTCTCCCACTCGCCTGCCTGGATGGCCGTCTGCGCGCCGGCGGCAGCGGCAATCATCGACACGGCAACGGCGGCCGACAATCCGATCAACCTCATGACAACTCCTGCTAGCGCTCGAGCCGCGACCATAGCCGATAACGCCGCACGGCGCCGCCTACTTCGGCAGGCTGTCGATCCAGCGGCGCGCCGGTCCGCTTTCGGAAAAGACCCGCATCGGACGGTCTGCGGTGGCGAGGATACCCAGCACCCGCGAAACCAGCTCGGACTTGGCCGGCGGCACGACGATGGCGAGTGGGCCCAGCGCGGCGGTGGTGGCATGCCGCGCGCGGATCTGCACACCGATCGCCAGCATGTCCTCCGGGGTCATCGCGGTATCGCCCCGACTGCAATCGAAATACTTGCGGTAAGATAGTGTGCCAGCGCCATTCATCGCATGGATGTAGTTCTCGACCTCCCGACGAGTGACGGCGCCTTCGGCGATCGTGACCACGAGTCGTTGTTTGGAGTCGACAGTCCAGTGCAGCGGCATGGTTAGCGTTTGTGCCAGTCCGGCGGCCACAGCGCCACGGAGCACCGCACATTATCGAGAAACAAGATCGGGCCACTTCGAAACCAGCGCTCCGGCGACGGCCTCGACCTCGGCTGCCATCCCGCGTTCACCATCGAACGCCTCGCTGCGCGAGCCGGCCGGCAGCAACGGCATGCGTACGCTCCGCGGATCCAGCGCCATCATGCAGGAAGTGAAAAAATCTTCCGCATCGGATCGATCGCAGATACGCAGCAACAGCACATCGCCTGTGATGTCGAACGGCGCAGCGCCTGACGGAGCCATGTCGAGAATCGCGATACGTCGGGCGCCAAGCGACCGCAGCCCGTCCAGGCGTGCCGCCAGCAAGTGTCCCGGCGTGTCCCGCCGCGGGAGGGGCTCGGCCTCGACGACGGTCGCCACGACAACGGCAAGGCGCTCCAGCAGCTTCTGCCCGAGCGCGCGAGCGATCACCGTCGCCGTCTTGAGCGGCAGGTGAGGCACGTCCGGGCCTCCCGAGGCGACGGGAACGACGGCGACGGCATCGCCGCCGAAACGGGAAACGGCTTCCTGCCGGGTGAGATCGTCGAGCCAGACGCCGTGCGGAGTGTTCATCGGACGCAGGCTAGCACGTGCTACGCTGGCTTCAATGAATCCACTCGTATCGATCCTGCGGCGCATGGGCGGGCGCGCCACGACGCTGCTGCCCTTCTCGCTGCTGCTGGGCCTGCTGTTCCAGGACCTGGCCGCCGCCGCCCGGCCACTCTTGCTGCCGCTGGTGGTGATCCTGCTGATGCTGGCACTGGCGCGCATGGACTGGGGGCGCCTCTCGGCGCTGCTGCGCCGCCCCGGTCCCGCACTGCTGCTGGCCGTCCTCAACCTGATCGCGGTGCCCCTCGTCGTCTGGCCGATCTGGCAGGGGCTGGGCCTGTGGCCAAGCCTCGTCACGGCGCTCTGCCTCAGCGCCATGGCGCCCGGCATCATCTCGGCCGCGACGACAGCCACCTTCCTGCGCCTCGATTCCTCGCTCGCGCTGCTGCTCTCGCTGTTCACCAATTTCCTGGTGCCCTTCACCCTGCCGCCGCTGGCGCTTTGGTTGCTCGGCTTCGACCTCAAGATCGGCCTGTTCGATCTCAGCATGAGGCTGGCGATGATCGTCGCCCTGGCGCTGGCCGGGGCGCTGGTCATCCGCCGCTGGCTGGGGCCCCGCCTCGTCGAGGCCGGCCCGACCCTCGACGGCGTCTCGGTCGTGGTGCTCATGGTCTTCGCCATTCCCCTGATGGATGGCGTGGTGGCCCGTGCGATCACCGAACCGGCAAAGCTCGGAGGCTTCATCGCCGGTTCCTTCGCGGGGATGCTCCTGTGCAATCTGGTGATGGTGATCGCAACCTGGGCGTTCCTCGACCGGCGCAGCGCGCTCACCGTGGGCTACTGCTCGGGCGGGCGGCATAACGCGCTGCTCATGGCGGTCCTGCCGGCGACGGCCGATCCCGACATCTTCCTGTTCATCGCCGCCGTGCAATTCCCAATCTACATCATCCCGGCGCTGCTGCAGCCGCTCTACCGCCGCTTGCTGCCCCGTTGAGCTCGGCGTGAAAGTCCTTCAGCAGGTCGAGCACGTCGAGCACGGGCAGCCCGAGCGCCTTTTCCAGCGCCGGCTTGTAGGGCGGCAGGTTGGTGCATTCGAGCACCACCGTGTCGACCGCCGGATGCTTCGCCACCAGCTCGAGCCCGGCCGCGACGACCTCACGCTCGACCGCCTCGCGATCGAGGGTCAGCCCGTTGCGCAGGAAGGTGGCGGCGAAGGAACCGTCCTCGGGCAATCCGACCACCGGCGTATCGCCGGGCGCGCCGACCGCCGCGAAATGCGCTGGCGTGAGGTTCGCCGCCGAAGCGGTGATGACACCGACCCTGCGCTGCGCGAGCTTGCGGATATGGAGCAGGGCCGAGGTCGCCACCGGGACCGGCGACACCGCCGCAAGATCGTCCTGATAGAGCGCCAGGAAGCCGCAGCTCGTGCCAAGCCCGACCGCGCCGCCCGCCGCCAGCGCCTCGGCATTCGCCTTCAGCGCCGCCAGAACGCGCGGCCGGTCGGGATGCGCCGCCACTGCATCAGCCGATCCGATCCCTTCCATGCGCCGGAAGATCACCGGGAAGTCGTAGGACGCCGCATTCCCGACATCCCCCACGATCCGCGGAAACCGCGTATCAAGCATCAGGATGCCCAACGGACTACGGGGCGGACGATCAGACATTGCGCTTCGCGATCGCGCGGCCGGCGACGTAGCCGAAAGTGAGACAGGGACCGATCGTCGTGCCGGCGCCGACCGACTTCGTGCCGATCGGGCTCGCCATTGCGATCCCCGCGCAATAGAGCCCGCCGATCACGCTGCGGTCGGGCCGCAGCACGCGGCAGTACCGGTCGGTGCGCGGGCCACCCTTGGTGCCGAGGCTCACATAGAGAAAGGGCGCGGCGTAGAACGGCCCCTGCTCGACCGTGCCGAGGGCGCGGTTCTTGGTATAGAAGCGCTCCCACACCGTCTCGCCGCGATGGAAATCGCCATCGACGCCTTCCTTTGACCAGCCGTTGAAGCGATCGACCGTGGCGCGCAGCGCCGCCGGATCGAGCCCGATCCCGGCGGCCAGCGCCTCGATCGTATCGGCCTTGCGAATGAACCCCTTCTCCTTCGAGCCGAAGTGCATGGAGAGCGTCATCGCCTTGGCATAACGCGCGTCGAAGATCCGCCAGGCCGGCAGGTGCAGGTGACGTCCGTCGGGACCGCGCTCGTCGATCGCGACGCCGAGCGCCGGACTGCCTTCGCTGACGAAGCGCTTTGCGTCGCGGTTCACCAGGATCACGTGCGGGGCGTAAGTCTCCAGCAACGGCTGGGCGTGGCGGCGGCCTTCGTAGGTCGTGAAGGTCGCGGGCGAGATCAGCGCCTGGTCCATGTGCGCGAGCTCGGCGCCGACCTCGGCCGCCATCACCTGGCCGTCGCCGGTGTTGGTGTCGGGCGCGCCGGTGAGGTCGATGCCGGGGAAGTACCTGGCCATGAGGTCGCGGTTCCAGTCGAAGCCGCCGGTCGCCAGCACGACGCCACGCACGGCCCGGATCGTGCGCCGTTCGCCGCCGACCGTCGCTTCGACGCCTGCCACTGCATCGCCGTCCATCACCAGCCGGTGGACCGGTGCTTCGAGTTCGATGCGGCACCCCTTGTCGAGACAGCCCCGCACCAGTCCGACCACCAGCGCATTGCCCGCACCGACTCGCGCCGTCAGCAGCCGCCAGAGCAGGGTCGGCGCCATGCCGAGCGCGCCGCGCACCGGGTTCTTGAGGACGCCGTCGACCAGCTCACGATATGTGAAGAGCTGCGTCTTCACCGAAGCCCGCACCCGGTTCCACCAGCGGCCGAGCAGGAACTTGCTGAGGGGCGTGGTCGAGACCATGCGGCCGAACGGCCTGCCGCCCGGCAAATCGGCATAGGGATCGGGATGGTTGACCAGCTCGAAGCGCAGCGGCGTCTCGTCTTCCAGGAAACGCAGCATCGGCGCCGATTGCTCGGCCAGCACCAGCCACAGCGCCTCCTCGCTCTCCTCCCAGCCGGGCGGAGCCGCGCCTTTGATGTAGCGCATCGTCTCCTCGGGAGAGTCCTCGATGCCCGCGGCCTTCATGTGGTGGTTGCACGGCACCCACGTGCCCGCGCCCGACATTGCCGT
>CAIYWM010000962.1 GCA_903929895.1 uncultured Alphaproteobacteria bacterium | reverse complement strand
GCCCGACCTCCCGACGGTCGCCGAGCAAGGCATCTACGGCGTCGTCGCCGTCGGCTGGATCGGCCTCTCCGCGCCCGCGAAAACGCCCGAGCCGATCCTCGACAAGCTCAGTGCCGAGGTGATGCGCATCCTCAAGGACCCAGAGGTTCTGGAGAAGATGAAGAGCCTCTCCTTTGTCCCGGCCAAGGAATCACGCCAGGAGTTCGAGGCCTATATCGCCATCGAGAACACCAAATGGCGCAAGATCATCCAGGATGCTGGTGTGAAGATCGAGTAATCGGAGTTCGTCCAGACAACAAATATATTGATTAATATCAATATATTGCGAGCCTTATCTAAGGCTAGGACGCAATCCCGAATCCGGCGCGCTGAACCGCTTTGGTGATCGCTGCGACGTCCGCGCCGTCGGGAAGACGCATCTCCCCGCTCTTGAGATCGACGGAGAGAGGCGCGGTGCCCGCACCCGTGGCGGCACGGGTGACGGCCTTTACGCAGCCGTCGCAATCCATGCCAGTGACCTTGAGGATGAGTTCTTGAGCCATGTGATATAGCTTCGCGCCGGCCGGGCGAACCGGCAAGAGGCAAAATGCGCGGGGTTCTGGTGAGCGGCGACATCGACGATTTTCGCGGCCTTCTGGCCAAGGTGGGCAACGGCGAGACCCTGGGCATCGACGAGGCGGAGCGCGCCTTTGACATCCTGACCTCGGGCGACGCGACCCCGGCCCAGATGGGCGCCTTCCTGATGGGCCTGAAGGTGCGCGGCGAGACGGCCGAGGAACTGGCCGGCGGCTCGCGCGCGCTCCGGGCCAAGGTGCTGCGGGTAAAGGCGCCCGAGGGCACCATCGACATCGTGGGCACCGGCGGCGACCATCACGGCACCTACAACGTCTCTTCCTGCTCGGCCTTCGTCGTGGCCGGCGCCGGCATCCCGGTGGCCAAGCACGGCAACCGCGCCTTCACCTCCAAGTCCGGCGCGGCCGACGTGCTGTCGGCGCTGGGCATCGGCCTCGAAGTACCCATCGACAAACTCGAGCAGGCGCTGGTCGAGGCCAAGGTCTGTTTCCTCATGGCCCCCCGCCACCACAGCGCGATGCGCAATGTCGCCGGTCCCCGGGTCGAGCTGGCCCCATCGCGCACCATCTTCAACCTGCTCGGCCCGATGTCGAACCCCGCCCTGGTGAAGCGCCAGCTCGTGGGCGTGTTCGACCGCCGCTGGCTGAAGCCGGTCGCGCAGGCGCTGGGCCAGCTAGGACTGGAGCGTGCGCTGGTCGTGAACGGCCAGGACGGGATGGATGAACTTACCACGACGACCAAGAGCTGGGCCGCCTCGCTGGAGAACGGAAAGGTGACCGAGATCGAGATCGCGCCTGAGGAAATCGGCGTGAAGCGCGCGACACTCGACGAACTCAAGGGCGGCGACGCTGCGCACAATGCCGAGGCGATCCACGCGCTGCTGGACGGCGCGAAGAACGCCTTCCGCGACATCGTCGTGCTGAACAGCGCCGCCGCGATCATGGTCGCGG
>CAIYWM010000961.1 GCA_903929895.1 uncultured Alphaproteobacteria bacterium | reverse complement strand
TCGGGCATATGTGGCTGCGGAAGCTGGTCCGTGACGAAGTGCGCCGTTTCGCGTCGGAAGCACTCGCCGCCGTGTGAAGCGCGCGCTCCTCGAGCGCAGCGTCACCGGGCGCGTGGCCATCGTGATGGACTGACGAGACGTCCGGCGCAGGCCTTCACCGGCCCGAGAACTTCGGCTCGCGCTTTTCCAGGAAGGCCTTGATGCCCTCCTTCATGTCTTCCGTCTGCATCAGCGGCAGGAGCTGCAGGAAGACGTGATGGACATGTTCATTGAACGGCTCGTTCCAGGCCATGCGCATCATGCGCTTGGCCGCCTGGATGGCGAGCGGCGCGTTCGCGGCGATCTCCAGCGCCAGTTCGCGAGCGGCGCCCAGGACGTCGGCGTCCGGCACGACCTTGTTCACCAGGCCGATCTCCAGCGATTGCGCGGCGGTCAGGGTCCGGCCGGTGAAGATCAGCTCGGCGGCCTTCGCCCAGCCCAGCATGCGCGGCAGGTACCAGGTGCCACCGGACTCCGGCAGGACGCCGCGCTTGGCATACGAGGCGGCGAGCTTGGCCGATTGCGCCATCACCCTTATGTCGGCGCCGAGCGCCAGGTCGAGCCCGTAGCCGGCCGCCGATCCGTTGAGGGCGCAGATCACCGGCTTGTCCATCGCGTGCAGGACGGGCGGCGGCGTGTTGCGCAAATCGATGTTGGTCGGCGTGGCGCCCGACCCGACGCTCAGATTGTCGGTGCCCTTGCTTTGTGCCTCGAGGTTCAGCCCGGCGCAGAAGGCGCGGCCGGTGCCGGTCAGGATCACAACGCGCACGGCGCGGTCCTCGTTCGCCTTGACCAGTGCATCGGTGAGCTGCCTCAGCATCGGACCGGAAATCGTGTTCATGCGCTGTGGCGCATTGAGCGTGACCGTCGCGATCGCGCCGTCGACGGCGTAAAGCAGCTCCTCCGGCAATACCGAAGCTGTGGGTGCGGCCGCAAACTGGCTCATGTTTCCTCCTTCTGGCGATTGCCGTTATGGTGGCGCAGGAGATCAGAACACGCCATGCAAAACCGTTTCATCGACCTTTACAGCGACACCAAGACCAAGCCCTCCCCCGGCATGCGGAAGGCGATGGCCGACGCCGAGGTCGGCGACGAGCAGAAGATGGAAGACCCCACCGTCAACCGCCTGCGCGACCGCGTGTGCGAGCTTCTCGGCAAGGAAGACGCGGTGTTCCTGCCGAGCGGCACCATGGGCAACCAAATCGCGATCCGGGTGCACTGCCGGCTGGGCGACGAGGTGATCGCCGACCGCACGGCGCACATCATCAACGCCGAGTCGGGCGGCACCGCCGCCAATGCCGGCGTCATGATCCGCATGCTCGACGGCCCCCAGGGCGTCTTCACCGGCGAGCAGGTCAAGGAAGCCATCCGCGATCCGAACAGCCGCAACGCCCCGCGCTCGCGGCTCGTGTCGATCGAGAACACGTCGAACGGTGGCTGCGGCACCGTGTGGCCGCTCGCCACCATGCAGGGCGTGACCAAGGTCGCACGCGACGCCGGCCTCAGCCTGCACATGGACGGTGCCCGCCTCTGCAATGCGGTCGTGAAGTCCGGCACGAAGGCGAGCGACTATGCCGCCTGCGTCGACTCACTGTGGCTCGACTACACCAAGGGCCTGGGCGCGCCGGTCGGCGCCAGCCTGGCGGGCTCGAAGGACTTCATCCACGAGGCGTGGCGCCAGAAGCAGATGCTGGGCGGCTCGATGCGCCAGTCCGGCATCATCGCCGCCGCCGCGCTCTATGCCCTCGAACACAATTGGGACCGCCTCGCCGAGGACCATGACAATGCCCGCCATCTCTCGGAGGGCATCGCCAACATCAAGGGCCTGAAGATCGACGCAGCCCGCATGGAGACCAACCTGGTCTTCTTCGAGGTCACGAAGCCCGGCTGGACGCCGGCCCGGCTGGTCGAGGCCTGCAAGGAGCGCGGCGTCGGCATGGGCACCGCGGCCGGCAACCGCATTCGCGCCGTCACCCATCTCGACGTCAACAAGGCTGACATCGACAGCGCCCTCAAGGTGATCAGCGACGCGCTGGCGGCCTGAGGCAGCAAGCCTCTAAGGCGCGGCGTGGCCGCGGCGGACCCATTCCTGGACCAGGAAACGGACGTCGAAGATCGGCTTGCTGTCGTAGCCCTTGCCGACCCAGCAGAACTGGCGCTGGTCGAGGCTGCGACCTTCGACCAGGCGAAGTCCGGCCTCCAGCTCGCCCCGCCGCGCGAGGGCAACGGCCTGCAATCCCCGCAGCGTGTCGCGCAGGCAGGCGGCGTCCTTGGCGGACAGCTGCGCCAGCTCGCGCGGAAGCAGACGGGCGGCCGCCTCGATCTCGCTCGCGGCGCCGTCCCAGGCGAGCGCATCGGCCACCTCGACCAGGCGCCGGCTGGCTTCCTGGGCATCGGTGTTCTGGCGCAGCCCCACGAGCGTCGGGACATCGGTCAGGTCGCCCTGCTCGCGCAGCAGCATGACGCCGACGAAGATGTCGGAGACGCCGAAGGCGCCGGAGCTGCCGGCCACGAAGTCGCGCAGCATCGCCTTTGCCCGGTCGACCTGCCCTTGCAGCAACAGGAGCCGCAGCGCCGGAAGATCCTTGCCCGGGAAGACGTGGAGATAGGCATCGAGCGCGGCCGCGGCGCGGTCCGTCAGACCGGCATTCTGCTGCGCCTCAATGATGTGGAGGATGGGACCCGCCTCGAGATCGACCGCGGCGGGCTCCGCTTCCATGAGCGCCCGGGCATCGACGGCATTGCCTTCGAGCACGATGGCAATCAACTGGAGTTGCGCCCGCAGCTTGGGATTGATGCGATCCAGGGTCTCCCGGTCGGGGCCCGCGAGCCCAGCCAGTCGCCGCGCCAGCGGGGAGCGGGGATAGAACGCCAGGAATGACACGACCCAATCCAAACCCAGCGCCTTGGCCGCCGCGTCGTCGATCGGTGCGCCCGCCGCCACGCGCGCGAGGATCAGGGACTGCCGCGCCCCGTGCCAGGCGAGCGCCGGCGCGTTGTTGCGACGCGCGAGATCGGTCTGGGCATCGGCCGACAGGATCGCGGCATTCGTGAGATCGATGCCGTTCTCGCGCGCGCTCTTGTCGAAGATGGCGATCAACTGCTCGATCAGCTCGACGGAAGCCGGTCCCGCGCTCGCCCCGGCCACCGCTTCCGCAAGTGCAACGAGATAGGGCTGCCCAAGCGGCGTGCCGCCGGGTTGCGCCGTCAGTTT
>CAIYWM010000960.1 GCA_903929895.1 uncultured Alphaproteobacteria bacterium | reverse complement strand
GCGCCCTCCGCCGCCGGCCTGACACGGGTCAACGAACCGACGCGGATCCTTCATGGGCCGGCAACACGCCTGGCATATGGGTTTTCGCGTGGTGTCCCGGAGTCGTAGCATCCTCGACCAGTACAGGTCGTCTGTCGCCTGCTGGACGATCGTCGCCGCCGTGCTGGCCGGGGCCGCGATCGGCCGTGAGCCGGCCTTGGCGATCTACCTCGTCAGCTTCGTCTACTATGGCCTCTACTGGTATGCTTTCGCCTGGGGCGTCGACTCGTTCCGCGTCTTCAAGCGCGACGCCCTGTTGTTGAAGGTTCTCTCGGTCGCCGCCCTCGCCTTCGTCTACCTGCAGGCGCCGCCCGACTTCCTCTCCCTCGGGGTGATTGCCCTCGGCATTCTCCTCAACGCCCGCGCCGCGTCGGTGCTGGGGATCGACCGGACCTACTACGGCCACGAGCTCTGCGGCCTCGCCGCGCAGAGGATCACCGAATTTCCCTATTCCCTGATGTCCCACCCGATGATCGTCGGAAACGTGATGGCGTTCGGCGGCACGCTGCTCAACCCGGAATTCCGCGCCGCGTGGTGGCCGCTCGCCGCCCTGCATGTCGTGTTGAACATCGCCTTGCTCGCGATGGAACGGGCCGGACCGCGCCGCCGGCCGGCCATCCGGCTGGCGGGGCTCCTCATCCTCGCGGTCACGGCGGCGACCGCAACGATTGCCGCGGGCAACCACGCCGTATCGAGCCGCTTCAGCCAGGGAACCTCGTGACCGACATTCTCGACTCCACCGCCCCCGGCGCGACGCGGGGTGCCGTCTCCACCCTGTTTCCCGCCACGATCGGCCGCTTCGAGACGCTCGAAGAGCGCGCCCTGATCGACGGCCTGTCGCGGTGGGTCGAGGCGCATTTTCGTGAGCAACTCGGCCAGCGGCCCTCGTGCCACGTCTATGTGGAGACGCTTCCCGCCGAGATCGTCGCCCTGATCGACCGGCTGCGCGACAGCCCGGTCATCCGCGATCTGATCGTGCGGCAGGTTCCGGCCGGCAGCGGCTTCGAGCCGATGAAGCACACCGACGAGCTCTATATCTCGCACTACAACAAGGATCGCGGCGGCGACCAGGGCCTGTTCGACAGGCACTACGACGGCAACCTGCGCTTTCTCTCGTCCAGCATGGTCGTGCGGGCGCTGATCTACCTCCAGTCCGACGCGAGCTACAAGGTGGTGTTCGGCGACAGCCGGGTCGAGAAGGCCTTCACCAGCTACGAGTTCGGCCTGCTCGACTTCCATCGCGAGCTGCACTGGGTCGAGGGCAGCTACACACCGGGCGCGCCGCAACGCATCCTGCTCAAGTGCAACTACCTCGTGACCGTGCCGGGCGCCGGTGTCCGCGGCCGGTTCGCGCTGGCGGCCAACACCGCCGTCTTCTACGTGGTCAAGGCGGCCATGGAATACTCGAAGAGCCCGCGCACGCCGGCGCAGAAGGCCGTGGGCTATCTGTGCAACCTGTTCCGTCGGCTCAACATCGTTCACCCGCTGGTGCCGTTCGCGGCGATGGCCGCGACCGCGATCGGCGTGGCCGCCCTCGGATACTTCGTCGTCAACCTGTAGCGCCCCCTCCAAACCCCGCCGAACAGAGGAAAACGCCATGACCGGACTGTTGCACGAGTTGAAGGTCCAGCGATGGGACGACCATCGCTACTACCATCACAGCAAGGTCAACCAGTCGCTGCACCTGCTCAGCGCGACCAGCTTCCTGTTCGCCTACGTCGTGGCCTTCACCGATCCCGCCATGGCGGCCCTGATCGGCTGGCTGGTCGCGATGACGACCCGCCAGATCGGCCACCTGTTCTTCGAGCCGCGCGGCTACGACACCGTCAACCAGGCGACGGACGAGTACAAGGAGGAGATCAAGGTCGGCTACAACATCCAGCGCAAGCTGGTCTTGCTGGCGATCTGGGCGGCGTCGCCGCTCCTGCTGGTGGCCGACCCGACCCTGTTGGGCGTCTTCACGCCGCACGCCGACTGGAGCGAATTCGTGACGCATGTGGGCGAGCTCTGGCTGGTCGTCGGGCTGGCCGGGATCGCCTTCCGCGCCCTTCAGCTGTTCGTGACCAAGGACCTGACCACCGGCCTGGTCTGGGTGACCAAGATCGCGACCGATCCGTTCCACGACATCAAGCTGTATCACCGCGCGCCGTGGGAACTCCTGACCGGCCGGCACAGCCGTCACACGCCGGAGACCGTGGCGGCTCCCATCCTGCCTGACCAGATCCTGCCCGAGGTCATTCCCGAGCTGCCCTCGACCGTCGTCGAGGACGCCGTCGCCCCGGCCTCAAAGGGCGGCGTCTAGGGGACGCGGCGCGGCCAGGCGGGCCTTGCGTCCCCGCCAGGGGAAGCCCAACAGGTGCGACGCCATCTCGCGCAGGATGCGCCGCTTGATCGCCCGGTCGGTGGCCAGCGCCCCTGGCTCCCACCAGCCGTCGCGCTGCATCGCTTCGGCGGCCGCGACGAACCGGTCGGCCACCGCCTGGAACTGCTCCTCGGTGAAGTTCAGGCTGAAGATCAGGCGCCCTGTGCCGACCCAGCTGAGGGCAAGGCCATGGGCCTTGAGGTAGTACTGGAACATCCAGTGATAACGCGAGGCCGTCGGGTAGCAGACCGTCCAGATCGACGAGAGGTGCCCGATGCGCACCGGCAGCCGCCGCTCGGTCAGCCGGCGGTTGAGATCGGCGGCCCGTCGATCCCAGGTCTCGTCGAGCTCGCGATAGACCTGTTTCATTTCGGGCGAGTCGAGATGGAGCAGGAACTCGTTCATCGCCCCCATCACGTAGGGATGCGCGTTGAAGGTGCCGCGGGCAAAGCAGATGTCGGCCGGCCGATCGTCCCGGAAGCGCTTCATCAACCGGTGGTCGCCGCACACGACGCCGATGGGAAACCCGCCGCCCACCGTCTTGCCGTAGGTCACGAGGTCGGCCTCGATGCCGAAATACTCCTGGGCGCCGCCGGCCGCGAGCCGGAAGCCGACGAAGACCTCGTCGAGGATGAGAACGATGCCGCGCTCGGTGCAGACCTGGCGCAGGGCCTTCAGCCAGGCAGCATAGGTTTCCCGGCTGACGCCGCGGTCCGGCCGGCTGGCCATCAGTGTGGAATCTGCCGGTGCGCCCTGGTTGGGGTGCATGGCCTGGATCGGGTTGACCAGCACGCAGGCGATGTCGGTACGGCGGCGCAGGACGGCGAGGGTCTTCTCGGAGAGATCGGCCAGCGTGTAGGTATCGTGCGCCGCCACCGGATTGCCGACGCCGGGCTGCACGTCGCCCCACCAGCCGTTGTAGGCGCCGCAGAAGCGCACGAGGTGGGAGCGGCCTGTGTGGTAGCGCGCCAGCCGCACCGCCTGCATCACCGCTTCCGTGCCCGACATGTGGAACGACACTTCCGGCTTGCCGGAGATGCGGGCGAGCCGCGCGGCATTGTCGGCGACGAGATCCGGATAGGCCCCGAGAACGGGCCCCAGTTCGGCGACGCGGCGGGCGCCGCGCTCCATGCAGCCCTTGTAGAAGTCGTAGCCCAGCAGGTTGACGCCGTAGGAGCCGCTCAGGTCATAGCGCGCCGTGCCGTCGAGGTCGGTGACCTGCACGCCCTCGGAGGAGGCCACGAACGCGCCGGCAGGCAGCGCCGCCCGGACACGAGGACTGAACTGGAAGGGGACCCGGTAGCTCTCGGTGAATTGCAGGTCGGAGATGTGGCGCGTCGCTTCCGAGGTCAGCCGCAGCGTCCGCCCGTTTCCCGAGCGCAAGGTCTCCGCCAGCGCGTTGAAGCCCGTCCTGCGGCGGGCCGCGATGGCCTCGCCGGCATCGTCGGCGCGGAAGAACAGGTCGCCTTCATAGACGTAGCGCGGGACCAGCCCGGCAATCCTCCGCGACATCCGTGCATGGCCGGCGAGGGACCGGTGCTTGGCTCGCGAGAGCATGAGGCGGTTGCGCACCCTCGGTGCCAACAGCAACAGCGCCAGCCCCCCGGCCACCAGCGCCGCGACGGTCTCGCCATCCATCAGGTTCATCATCCAGCTTCCCCGGAGTTTTCGACGTGGCCAAAAGCGTTCATTCGCAACTGCTGAAGGTCCTCCACCAGGAGGACATCAATTTCCTGCTGACCAACCGCATCCCGCGCCGGCTCGTGACGCGCTGGATGGGCTGGTTCAGCCGCATCGAGAGCCCGGCCCTGGCGCGCGCCTCGATCGCGGTTTGGCGCCTGTTCACCGATCTCGACCTCGCCGAGTCGAAGAAGACGTCCTTCAAGAGTCTGCGCGACTGCTTCACGCGCGAACTGCGCGCCGGTGCTCGGCCGCTCGACGCCGATCCCTCGATGCTGGTCAGTCCGTGCGACGGGATTGTCGGGGCGTGCGGCACCGTTCGGGGGACCGAGCTGTTCCAGGCCAAGGGCTTCCCCTACCGGCTCGAGGATCTGTTGATCGACCCGGGCCTGGTCGAGACCTACCGCGACGGCACTTATGTCACGCTGCGCCTCACCTCGAGCATGTACCACCGCTTCCATGCGCCGCACGACGCGACGGTCGAGCAAGTGACCTACGTTTCGGGCGACACCTGGAACGTGAACCCGATCGCGCTCAGGAGGGTCGAGCGCCTGTTCTGCCGCAACGAGCGCGCCGTGCTGCGGCTTCGTCTCGCCGCGGGAGGCCACCCGGTGGCGCTGGTGCCGGTCGCGGCGATCCTGGTCGCCGGCATCCGCCTGCACTTCCTCGATGTCGTGATGAACATGAACTATCGCGGTGCGGCCGACATCGCCTGTTCCACGCGCGTTCGACGCGGCGACGAGCTGGGCTGGTTCGAGCACGGGTCGACGATCATCGTCTTCGCGCCACAAGGCTTCCGCCTGTGCGACGAGATCGCCGACGGCACGAAGATCCGGATGGGCCAACGCCTGATGGTTCTGCCCTGATGCGACCGGGGAGCGGGAGGCGGACACTCCCTTCCCATTGCAACAGTCTCGTTGCCGTCTCGTGAGGCCGGCATGTCAGTTCGGTGACCGGCCCCTCCGGTCGTGGTCCGTCAAGACCAGCCCAGGAGGTCCGGGCCCATGACGAGGCTCGAGAAGGACTCGACCGTGTAGGCGCTGTCGTCGTTGCGGATGGTGCCGACGGCCGACGCGGTGCCGATGCCTGCTCCGTCGCTGGCATTGGACAGGGTGACCAGGAAACTCTCGTCTCTTTCCACGAGGATCTCACCGAGGACCCAGACCGTGACGATCTTATGGGCCTCGCCGTCGGCGAAGCTCACGCTGCCGGACGGCATCTCGCCGCCGAAGAGGGAGAAGGCCGGGAAGGAGGATTCGGTGTCGGAGGGGATCTGGGGAAAGAAGGAACCGATGTAGGAGGCGTCCACGGAAATCTGGTCGGCGGAACCCAGAAGTTCATCGAACGGGATGAAATCGGAATCGAGGACCCCGGTCCCGGTCACGGCCCAGCTGACGCTGGTTGTGCCGCTCAGGTCGCCGGCGCGAGTCACGGTGAAGGTGAAAGCCGTGGCGCCCAGATCGTCTTCAGGCTTGTCGGCGCTGGTGGCGGCGATCGACAGCGACGCATCGTCGTTGCGGATGATGCCGTTGGCCGAGGCGGTGCCGAGGATGGCGCCGGCGCTGGGATTGGACAGCGCCACGGAGAAGGCTTCGTTCGACTCGACGGCATTGTCGCCGGCTACGTTGATGCTGATGACCTTCGAGCTCTCGCCGGCAGCGAAGCTCACCGTGCCGGTCGGCAGCACGCCGCCCGTGAAGTCGGTGCCGGTGACGGCGGGGCCGGTGACGGCCCACTGGGCGCTGGCGGCGCCGCTCATGTCGCCGGCGCGGGTCACGGTGAAAGTGAAAGCCGTGCTGCCCCCATCGCCTTCGAGCTTGTACGCGCTGGTGGCGGCGATCGACAGCGACGCATCGTCGTTGCAGATGACGCCGTTGGCCGAGGCGGTGCCCAGGATGGCGC
>CAIYWM010000959.1 GCA_903929895.1 uncultured Alphaproteobacteria bacterium | reverse complement strand
GGTTCATGCGCGACGGGCCGAGGCGGAGGATCGAGCCGCACAGCTACCGACTCGTTGGGCCGGTAGATCGTTGGTCCGTCGCCGGAGGGGGACCGGCGAACATGCATTTTTTATCTCATTTCATCGACGGGTGTGACGCCGAAGACCTTTAGGCCTGATCCTATCACAAATCCGATTCCCTGTACCAATGCCAGTCGCGCCCGCGTGAGATCGGAGTCGCCCTCGATCACGAAACGCAGGCCCGGCTCCTCCCGTCCCCGGTTCCAATGGGAGTGGAAGGCGGCCGCCAGGTCGTACAGATAGAAGGCGACGCGGTGCGGCTCGTGAGCCACCGCCGCCGCTTCGACCTGGCGCGGCCACTGGGCGATCATCCGGATCAGCGCGAGCTCGCCCACGTCCGAAAGACGATCGAGCGGCGCACTGTCGAGACCGTCGATCGCAATGCCCGCGGCGGTCGCCTGGCGCATCACGGACCGCGTCCGCGCATGGCCATACTGGACATACCAGACCGGGTTGTCGCGTGACTGTTCGGTGGCCTTCACCAGGTCGAAGTCGAACGGCGCGTCGTTCTTGCGCGTCAGCATGGTGAAGCGCACGACGTCGGGCCCGACTTCGTCCAGCAGGTCGCGCAGGGTCACGAAGGTGCCGGCGCGCTTGGACATGCGCACCAGCTCGCCGTTGCGCATCACGCGCACCAGCTGACAGAGCTTCACGTCGAGCTCGCCCTGCTTGCCGGTGATGGCGCTGACCGCCGCCTTCATGCGCTTGACGTAGCCGCCATGGTCGGCGCCCCACACGTCGATCATGTCGGCGAAGCCGCGGCGGTATTTGTCATGGTGATAGGCGATGTCGTTGGCGAAGTAGGTCCAGCTGCCATCCGACTTCTTGAGCGGCCGATCGACCTCGTCGCCGAACTGCGTGGCCCGGAAGAGCGTCTGCTCACGGTCTTCCCAATCGTCGGGAAGCTGACCCTTCGGCGGCTCCAGCCGGCCCTGGTAGATCAGGCCCTGGTTCGTCAGCTCCTCGAAGGCGCGGTCGACGGCGCCGCTCTCGACCAGCGCGCGCTCCGACGAGAAGACGTCGATATGGACACCGAGCGTCTCGAGATCGGCCTTGATCTCGGCCATCAGGGTGTCGATCGCGAAAGCCCGCATCTCCGGCAGCCAGTCGGACTCGGGCTTGCCGATCCAGCGCGCGCCGTCCCGTTTGGCGATCGCGGCGCCCACGTCCTTCAGGTACTCGCCCGGGTAGAGGCCTTCGGGAATCGAGTCGATCGTCTCACCGAGCGCTTCGCGGTAGCGCAGGTAGGTCGACTGGCCGAGCTTGTCGACCTGGGCGCCCGCGTCGTTGATGTAGTATTCCTTGGTGACGTCGTAGCCCGCCTTGTGCAGCAGATTGGCGAGCGCATCGCCCACGATCGCGCCCCGCGCATGCGCGACGTGCAAGGGGCCGGTCGGGTTGGCCGAGACATACTCGACATTCACCTTCTCGCCCTTGCCCATGGTCGAATCGCCATAGGCGATGCCGGCCTTCAGGCAGTCGCCGAGGCGCGCGCGCCAGAATCCGTCGGCGATCTTGAGGTTGAGGAAGCCCGGGCCCGCCACCGCACCGTCAACCACATCGGGATTGGCCTTAAGGCGCGCGAGCAGCGGCTCGGCGATGTCGCGGGGCTTCTTGCCTGCCGCCTTGGACAGGACCATCGCGGCATTGGTCGCGATGTCGCCATGCGCGGGATCGCGCGGCGGCTCGGCCGTGATGGCGGAAAAATCGAGCTTTTCGGGCAATTCCCCCGCGGCCTGCAGGGACTGGAGAGCCGCGACGATCTCGCCGATGAAATGACGGTAGGGATTCATGGGGCGGGTATTGCCGAATCCGCGCCCTTTGTCATCCGGACGCGCCCCCGGGAAGCTCAGGAATAGAGGTCGAACAGGCGGCGGTGTTCGTCGAGGGCGAAGCGGTCGGTCATGCCGGCGATGTAGTCGGCGACCACGCGGGCGCGGGCGTGGGTGCCGGCCTGCTCGGCCTTCTCGCGCCACGGCGAGGGCAGGCAGTTGGGCTCGGCGAACAGGAGGTTGAACAGGTCGACCACGACGCGGCGGGCCTTGGAGTGCGAGCGGTTGAGCTTCCAGTGCTCGTACATGCGCGTGTAGAGGAAGCGCTTCACGGTCTTCTCGGTCTCGGTCATCGCGTCGGAAAAGGCCACGACGGGGCGGCCCAGCGCACGGATGTCGGCCACGGATTTCGGCGCGGCATCCCTGAGCCGGCGCCGCGTCTCGGCCACGAGATCCTCGACCATGGCGTTGATCACGCGGCGCACCGCCTCGTGGATCAGGCGGGTCTGGTCGATGCCGGGATACTTGTTGCTGACCAGCGCGAACATCTCGCCGACCAGCGGCAGGTCGAGAAGGTCCGCGACCTCGAACAGGCCGGCCCGCAGCCCGTCGTCGATGTCGTGGTTGTTGTAGGCGATGTCGTCGCTCAGCGCCGCCACCTGCGCCTCCGGCCCGGCATGGCCGTCGAGCTCGAGGTCGTGGTCCTTGCAATAGTCGACGATGGCGGCCGGCAACTCGCCCAGCGCCCGGCCGGGCTTAAGCAGAGGCCCGTTGTGCTTGACCGCGCCCTCGAGCGTCTCCCAGGTGAGGTTCAGCCCGTTGAACTCGGCGTATCTGTCCTCGAGCTTTGTGAGGATGCGCAGCGTCTGGGCGTTGTGGTCGAAGCCGGCATAGGGCGCCATGACGCCGTGCAGCGCCTCCTCGCCCGCGTGGCCGAACGGGGTGTGGCCGAGATCGTGGGCGAGCGCCACGGCCTCGCCGAGATCCTCGTCGAGGCGCAGCACGCGGCAGATCGTGCGCGTGATCTGGGCGACTTCCAGCGAATGGGTGAGGCGGGTGCGGTAGTGGTCGCCCTCGTGGAACACGAAGACCTGCGTCTTGTGCTTCAGCCGCCGGAACGCCGTCGAATGGATGATGCGGTCGCGGTCGCGCTGGAAGGGGCTGCGGCTCGGCGACTCAGCCTCGCGATGATAGCGTCCCTTGCTCTGCCACGGCAGCGTCGCATAGGGCGCCAGCGCCTCGTGTCGCCACATCTCCTCGGCCAAACGCGGTCCTCCTACAGGGCCGCGTTTCTACGCCGTCCGGATCGGAATGGCTACTTTACGAGGGTAACGGGCACCTTGGCGTGGGCGATCACGTCCTGCGCCACCGAGCCCAGCAGGACGCCGGTGAGGCCGGTATGGCCGCGTGTGCCCATCACGACCAGGCCTGCGCCGGTCTTCCGGACGAAGTCGGCGACGATCTCGCCCTGGCGCCCGACGCCGACATGCTTCTTTGCCGTGACCGAGGCCTTCTGGGCCAGTGCCACCGCCGAGGCGAGGGCCTTCTCGCCCTCTTCCCGGTGATAGGAATCGATCTGCTCGCGCGACACGAAGGTCGAGACCGCGCCGCCGACGCTCGGCTGCACGTTCAGCAGATGCAGCTCGGCCGCGCAGCCGGTGGCGATCATGTCCAACGCATGCTGGACGGCACGATCGGAGGTTTCCGAACCGTCGACCGCGACGAGGATGGCATTGATCTTGTGCATGGTCGCTACTCCTTGCCTTTGTCGGTCGCGAGGTCCACCGGATCGTGTGCCTTGTGCTTCTGCTTCGCCCGGCGCTGCAGGAAGAAGCCGACCGCGACGACCAGCACGGCACAACCGACCTCGAGGATCGTCTTGGCGTGGGGCGTGAGGGCGGTGAGCTTGGCGGCATAGCCCGGGTCGGTGGCCAGCACCTCACCCGCGATCCAGCCCAGCAGCGCGCCGCCGGCGACGACGATGACCGGGAAGCGGTTGAGCAGCGCCATGATCAGCGTGGCGCCGAACACGATCAGGGGGATCGAAATGATGAGGCCCAGCACCATCAGCGTCGTGTCGCCCTTGGCGGCGGCGGCGATGGCGATGGCATTGTCGAGGCTCATCACGGCATCGGCGATGATGATGGTGCGGATGGCCGAACTCAGGGAGCTGGCCGCCTTGACGCCGTCCTCGCCCTCTTCCTCGCCCTGCACCAGCTTGACGCCGATCCACAGCAGCAGCATGCCGCCCACGAGTTTCAGGAAGGGGACCGAAAGCAGGTAATCGACGATCAGGACGAAGAGAATTCGCAGCAGGATGGCGCCGCCGCTGCCGATGATGATGGCCGGCCGCTGGTGCTTCTTTTCCAGATTCCGGCACGCCAGCGCGATGACCAGCGCATTGTCACCCGACAGGATGATGTTCACCAGAATGATCTGGGTCAGACCGCTCCAGAAAGCGGGCGTCAGCTCAAATCCCATTTTTCAGCGGTCCCCTGCCGAATTACCCTATGGCCTATGCTTCTAAGCTTCGGCCGAAGGTGTTAGTGCAGCCCTCCCGAAGGGGCAAGCCAAACCGGACAGGATCCAGGGACGAAATCGCATGGCGAGCAGTGTTGGCTACAACAGGATGTTCCCCGTCTCGTGGACGGAACTGCATCGAGACGCCCGGGCGCTCGCCTGGCGGCTGGCCGATCTCGGGCCGTTCAAGGGCCTGGTCGCGATCACCCGCGGCGGCCTCGTGCCGGCGGCCATCGTTGCACGCGAACTGAACCTTCGCCTGATCGACACGATCTGCTGCTCGACCTACGACCGCATGGAACGCGGCACCAAGGTGGAGCTGCTGAAGGGCACCTCTGCGGAGCAGGAAAAGGGCGCCGGCTGGCTGATCGTCGATGACCTGGTCGACACGGGTGTCACCGCCCGCGCCGTCCGCGCCATGCTGCCCGAGGCCCATTTCGCGACGGTCTATGCGAAGCCCGCCGGCCGCCCGGTGGTCGACAGCTACGTCACCGAGGTGAGCCAGGACACGTGGATCCTGTTCCCCTGGGACCAGGAGGCCGTCATGGCCAAGACCATCATCGAACTGAAGGGCGACGCCAAGTGACAAGGGCTCACCCCGCCTGCGCCACCACCATTGTCATCCCGAGCGCAGCGAGGGACCTTTACCGGCACCCACGAAAGGTCCTTCGCTGCGCTCAGGATGACAGCGTGCGGGACGTCATAATGTGCGCCAATCAAGCGCCTGCGCTTACAGGAGCCAACCCATGAAGTGCTATGTCATCCCCGCCCCCAAGGGCATCGACTCGCTCACCCTGGCAGAACGCCCGGATCCGGCACCGGGACCTCGGCAGGTGCTGGTGCGGGTCATGGCGACCTCGCTGAACTACCGCGACTTGCTCACCATCGAGGCGCAGTATGCGCGGTCGGCGCCCAAGCCCGACCTGATCCCGCTGTCGGACGGCGCGGGCGAAGTCGTGGCCATCGGACCGGGCGTGAGCCGGGTCAAGGTCGGCGACCGGGTCGCAGGCTGCTTCATGCAGCGCTGGTTCGGCGGCGCGATCAGCGAGAGCGCCATGCCCTCCGCGATGGGCGGCGCGATCGACGGCATGCTGACCGAGCTCGCCGTGCTGGAGGAAGAAGGCGTCGTGAAGCTGCCGACGCATCTCAGCTACGAAGAAGGCGCCACCCTCCCCTGTGCCGCCGTCACGGCCTGGAACGCGCTGGTCGAGATCGGCCACCTGAAGGCCGGCGACGTGGTCCAGATCCAGGGCACCGGCGGCGTCTCCATCTTCGCCCTGCAGTTCGCGAAGATGTTCGGCGCCCGCGTCATCGGCACCTCGAGTTCCGCCGCCAAGGCCGAACGGCTGAAGCAGATGGGGGCCGAGGCGGTGGTCGACTACAAGGCCATGCCGGACTGGGACCAGGAAACGCTGAAGCTGACCGGCGGCCGCGGCGCCGACATCACGGTCGAGGTCGGCGGCGCCGGCACGCTCCCGCGCTCCTTCATGGCCACGCGCCTCGGCGGCTCCATCGCGGTGATCGGGCTGCTGACGGGCATGGCGACGCTCGATCCGATGCCGATCCTGCGCCGCAACCTCAAGGTCCAGGGCCTCTATGTCGGCAGCACGCAGATGTTCGAGGCGATGAACCGAGCCATCGAGGCGAATGGCCTGAAGCCCGTCATCGACAAGGTGTTCCCGTTCGCCGAGGCCCAGGCGGCCTACCGGCACCTCAAGAGCCAGAAGCATTTCGGCAAGATCGTTATTTCACACGCCTAGGAAGCAGATCCCATGATCAAGCGTCGTCTGTTCAGCGCCGGCCTGCTCGTCGCGCCCTTCGTGAAGCCCGCCCTTGCCCAGAACGCACAATCGGCCTGGCAGCCCTCGGGCCCGATCAAGATGGTTGTGGCCTATCCGGCCGGCGGCCCCACCGACGTGATCGCGCGCATCGTTGCCGCCGACATCTCCGGCCCGCTCGGCCAGCAGGTCGTGGTCGAGAATGTCTCGGGCGGCGCCGGTGCGATCGGCACCCGTGCCGTCGCCAAGGCCAAGCCGGACGGGCAGACGATCACGTTCGGCAACAACCAGACGCACGGCAACAACATGTTCATGCTGAAGGAGCCGGGCTACGACGCGGTGAAGGACTTCGCGCCGCTGGCCGGTGCCGGCGCCTTCGAGCATGTCTTCGTCGTGCGCAAGGACCTGCCGGTGAACAACATCCAGGAGCTCATCGCGCTGGCCAAGTCGAAGCCCGGCGAGCTGAACTACGGCTCGACGGGCATCGGCTCGGGCTCGCATCTCTCGACCGAACTTTTCATGGCGCGCACCGGCACCAAGATGACTCAGGTGCCCTATCGCGGCGCGCCGCCGCTGGTCCAGGACCTGGTCGGTGGCCGTATCGACATCTCCAACACGACGCTGCCCAGCGTGCTGGCGCAGATCAAGGCCGGCACGATCCGCGCCATCGCGATCGGCAGCGCCAAGCGCAACCCGCAGCTGCCCGACGTCCCGACCCTCGAGGAGCAGGGCGTGACCGGCGCCAACGCTTCGTCGTGGGCCGCCTTCTTCGCGCCGGCGGCGACTCCGCAACCCGCGCTCGACCGGCTCTCGGGCGAGATCATGAAGAGCCTGCAGAAGCCCGAGGTCGTCGAGAAGATCGACAAGCTCGGCTTCACCGTCGAGCCGCGCGACCCCGCGCAGTTCAAGCCCTACCAGGAGCGGGAGATCGCGACCTGGGTGAAGATCGCCAAGGATGCCGGGATCGAGCCGGGAGAATAGGCAGCGCCATGAAGAACCTCTGGTCCGACGACGACGCCCAGCAAGCCATCGCAAGCCACGCCGCCAAGGGCATCGGCGAGGACCTCGCCCTGCGGGTCTACACGACGCGCCTGCTGGGCGGTGAGCCGAAGCTGGTGCTGCACGGCGGCGGCAACACCTCGGTGAAGACCCGCATGGCCGACGTCACCGGCCAGGCGCTCGACGTGCTCTGCGTCAAGGGCAGCGGCTGGGACATGGGCACGATCGAGGCGCCCGGCCTGCCCGCCGTCCGCCTCGCGCCGCTGCGCGAGCTGGAGGGACTGCAGGCGCTCAGCGACGAGGACATGGTCAACGTCCAGCGCGCCAACCTGCTCGACAGCAAGGCGCCCAACCCGTCGGTCGAGACGCTGCTGCATGCGTTCCTGGCTCACAAGTTCATCGACCATACGCATTCCAACGCGGTGCTGGCGCTGACCGACCAGCCCAACGGCGCCGAGCTTGCGGCCGATCTCTACGGCAAGCGCGCGGCGCTGGTGCCCTACGTCATGCCGGGCTTCGCGCTCGCCAAGAAGACGGCCGAGGTCGCGAAGGCGAACCCCGACGTCGAGGGGCTGATCCTGCTGAAGCACGGCATCTTCACGATGGGTGCGACGGCGGAAGAAGCCTATGTCCGCATGATCGACCTCGTCACGATGGCGGAGCAACGCCTCGCCAAGGCCACGCGCAAGATCTTTCCCGGCGCCACCCTGCCCGCCAGCCCTGCGACGGCCGCCGAGATCGCGCCGATCCTGCGCGGACTGTTCTCGTTGCCGGCCAAGACCGGTGGCCGCGAGGCCACGCAGCGTTTCGTGTTCGAGTTCCGCAGCTCGCCCGAGATCCTGGCCTATGTGAACGGCAGCGAGATCGCACGCTACAGCCAGCAGGGTCCGGTGACGCCCGACCACGCGATCCGTACCAAGAACGTGGCCTTCATCGCGCCGGCGCCGGAAGCCGGCAAGCTCGACGCGTTCACGAGCGAGGCCAAGGCCGCGCTCGAAAAGTTCGCCGCCGACTATCACGCCTACTTCACGCGCTACAACGGCAAGCAGATCACGGCGAAGAAGGAGCTCGATCCGATCCCGCGCGTGGCACTTGTACCGGGCGTCGGCCTGTTCGGGATCGGCAACAGCTCGAAGGATGCCAAGATCGCGGCCGACCTCGCCGAGACGACGGTGGCGGTGATTGCCGACGCCGAGCGGCTCGGCACCTACGAGTGCATCCCCGAGCCGGACATCTTCGACATCGAATACTGGTCGCTCGAGCAGGCCAAGCTCAGCGCCGCGGCCGAGAAGCCATTGGCACGGCGCATTGTGGTGGTGACCGGCGGCGCATCTGGCATTGGTGCGGCGACCGCTTCCGCCTTCGCGCGCGAGGGCGCCGAGGTCGCGGTGCTCGACCGCGACGTCTCCAAGGTGAAAGGCTTTGGGGTTGCCTGCGACGTAACCGATCCGAAATCGGTACGCGCCGCCTTCGACAAGGTCGCGGCCACCTACGGCGGCGTCGACATCGTGGTCTCCAATGCGGGTGCGGCCTGGCAGGGCCGCATCGGCGACGTCGACGAAGCCGTGTTGCGCCAGAGCTTCGAGCTGAATTTCTGGGCCCACCAGAGCGTGGCGCAGAACGCCGTGCGCATCATGCGCACCCAGGGTCTGGGCGGCTGCCTGCTGTTCAACACCTCCAAGCAGGCGGTGAACCCGGGACCGGACTTCGGACCCTATGGTTTGCCGAAGGCCGCGACCCTGTTCCTGATGCGCCAGTACGCGCTGGACCATGGCGGCGACGGCATCCGCGCCAATGCCGTCAACGCCGACCGCATCCGCACCGGTCTCCTGACGGACGAGATGATCGCCCAGCGGTCGAAGGCGCGCGGCCTCAGCGAGGCCGACTATATGGGCGGCAACCTGCTCGGCCTCGAAGTGACGGCGGACGATGTCGCGCAGGCTTTCGTTTCGCTGGCCAAGGCGGCGAAGACGACGGGCGCTGTCACGACCGTGGACGGTGGTAACATCGCGGCCGCCCTGCGCTAGGGCTCCTCAACCAAGGGAGGTCCTGTTGCCGATCGAGACGCGTCCCCTCCAGCCGCTGCAGCCCCTCTTCGCCGCCGAGATGACCGGCATCGACGCGACACGGCCGCTGACACCAGCCGATGTCGCCGCGATCGAGGCAGGAATGGACAAGTATGCCGTGCTCGTCCTGCCCGGTCAGGACATGACCGACGAGCAGCAGCTCGACTTCACGCGCAACTTCGGCCCACTGCAGGCGGC
>CAIYWM010000958.1 GCA_903929895.1 uncultured Alphaproteobacteria bacterium | reverse complement strand
CGCCGCCGATTCGCTGGAGCTCGGCATCGCGGCGATGACCGGCATGATCCGCGACCTCAAGGCCAATCCCGAGCGCATGCGGGCCGTAGCCTCGGCGGACTATTCCGTGGCGACCGATCTCGCCGACTGGCTGGTGCGCAAGGTCGGCCTGCCGTTCCGCCAGGCCCATCACGTCACCGGACGCCTGGTCGGCATCGCTGCGGACAAGGGCATAGACCTCGACAAGCTGTCGCTCGAGGAGATGCAGGCGGTCGAGCCCAAGATCGACCGCAGCGTCTATCGCGTGCTGACCGTCGAGGCTTCGGTCAACGCCCGCAAGAGCCTGGGCGGCACCGCGCCCTCGAACGTCGTGCGCGCCGTCGCCGAAGCGCGGCGTCGCTTCCTGGGCAAGGCCGGGGGACGCTGAATATGAGCTTCTTCGCTTACAAGGACGGCGAGATGCACGCCGAGGGCGTCGCGCTCGCCACCATCGCGGCCCAGGTCGGCACGCCGTTCTATTGCTACTCCGCGTCGGCGCTACGCGCCGGCTGGAAGGAGTTCGCCGACGCCATCAAGGGGATGAATGCCAGCGTCGCCTACGCGATGAAGGCCAACAGCAACCTGGCCGTCATCCGCCTGTTCGGCGAGATGGGCGCCGGTGCCGACATCGTGTCGGTGGGCGAGATGAAGCGGGCGCTGGCGGCCGGCATTCCGGCAAAGCGCATCATCTATTCCGGCGTCGGCAAGAAGCCGTCGGAGCTGATGGCGGCGCTGGAAGCGGGCGTCGGCCAGATCAACGTCGAGAGTTCGGCCGAACTGGAGACGCTGAACGCCGTCGCGGGCCAGCTCGGCCTCAAGGCCGACATCACCATCCGCGTGAATCCCGACGTCGACGCCAGGACGCACGCCAAGATCACGACGGGTCGCACGGAGAACAAGTTCGGTATCGACATCGACTTGGCGCGCGACGCTTTCGCGCTGGCGGGCCGGCTGCCGCACCTCAACGTCGTGGGCGTAGCCATGCACATCGGCTCGCAGCTCACGTCGCTCACGCCCTATCGCGACGCCATCGTGCGGGTGCGCGAGCTGATCGCGCAGCTCCGCCAGGACGGCCATACGATCGACCGGTTCGATATCGGCGGCGGGCTGGGGATCGTTTATGCCGACGAGAAGCCGCCCTCGATCGCCGAGTTCATGGCCGTCGTGGCGCGCGAGACCGAGGGGCTGGGCTGCGAGCTGGCTTTCGAGCCTGGTCGCCGGCTGGTCGGCGAGGCGGGCGTGCTGGTGGGCGAGGTCATCCTCGTGAAGCCCGGCTCCGCCAAGACTTTCGTCATCGTGGATGCGGCGATGAACGACCTCATCCGCCCCACACTCTATGAGGCCTGGCACGATATCTTGCCCGTCCGACAGGCACGCCCCGATGCCGCCACGATCCGTTGCGACATTGTCGGTCCAATCTGTGAATCCGGCGACTTCCTTGCGCAGAATCGTGATCTGCCGCCGCTGGCGGCGGGCGACCTCGTGATGGTACGGTCGGCGGGTGCTTATGGGGCGGTGATGGCTTCCAGCTACAACAGCCGTCCGCTGGCGCCCGAAGTGATGGTGGATGGCACGAGGTTTGCGGTTACGCGACCGAGGCCCACCGTCGAAGAGATGATCTCCGCCGAGCGGTTCCCGCCCTGGATGGAGCCGAAAAAGGCCTGAACGAAAGGACGTCGATGGACGCCAGCCAGACCACCCCGACGCTCGCGGCCCCAGGGCTCGCACGCAAGATCGGTTTGGCGCGGGCGTCTCTGGCGTGGGAAGGCCTGTGGCCGCGCTTCGTCCCGCTGCTTTCGTTCGTGGCGCTGTTCGTTGCCGCCGCCCATCTCGACCTTTTCGCCGGCCTGGATCCCTGGGTGCATACCGGCATCCTGGGCGCCATCGCGGTCGCCTTCGCCGGTCTCGCCTGGTGGCGCCTGCGTGATTTCGCCTGGCCCACGCGGGAAGCGTCGATCCGCCGGCTCGAGCGCGACAGCAACATTCCGCACCGCCCGCTCGTGGCCGTGCAGGACCATCTGGCCGCCGGCAATGCCGACCCGATGGCCGTGGCCCTCTGGCAGGCCCATCGCCGCCGCGAGGCCGAGCGCCTGGCCAGCCTGAGCAACCGGCCGGCCCATCCGGGCCTCGCCAGCCTCGACAAGTGGGCCCTGCGGTTCGTGCCGCTTCTGGCCCTCGTCGTCGCGATTGCCGTGGCGGGCGGCTGGCGCAGCGACCGCATGGCCGCTGCCGTGACGCCGGCCTTCCCTCCGCCGCCGCCGGTCGTCGCCAACCTCTGGATCGCGCCGCCGGCCTATACCGGCAAGCCGCCGGTCTATCTGGACATGGCCGATCCAGACAAGGTGCTGCGCGTTCCTGTCGGCAGCAAGATCGCCGGTTTCGTCGACGACGTGCGGGGCCGCAAGCCGCCCCGGCTCCTGGTCGACGGCAAGGCCACCGAATTCTCGACCGTCAGCAAGGGCAAGTACCAGGTCGAGGAGGTCATCACCGAGGGCAAGCAGATCACGCTGCAGGCGCGCGGCGACGAGCAGGCGCGCTGGAAACTCCACGTCATTCCCGACCTCGCCCCGACCATCGACTTCACCCGTCCGATCGGCGTCGACAAGTGGTCGACCAAGGTCGAGTACCTCGCCGGCGACGATTTCGGCATCACCGGCGTCCAGCTCCAGATGCGCCTGCATGGCAGCGTGCTGGGCGACGATGCGCTGAGCAGCGACGAGGAACCGGAAGTGCTGCGCATCGACCTGCCGGTCGCGGGCAACGCCAAGAAGATTTCGGATACCTTCGTGCGCGACCTGACCAGCCATCCCTGGGCCGGCCTCAAGGTCACGGTGATGCTGTTCGCCACCGACGCGCTCGGCCAGAAGGGCCGCAGCTCGGTCGAGACGTTCCTGCTGCCCGAGCGGGTGTTCAACGACCCGACGGCGCGGGCCCTGATCGTGCTGCGCAAGGCGCTGACCCGCGATCCGAAGGGCTACCGCATCGACGTCGCCGACGGCATGCGCCTGATCCAGGGCAATCCGTCGAGCTATCGCGAGGATCCGGTCGTCCAGCTCGGCCTGCGCATCGGCTCGGTGCGCCTTGCACAGAACGACAACAAGGAGACGATCGACGACACCCAGAAGCTCCTCTGGGACCTCGCCATGCGCCTAGAGAGTGGCGCCACGTCCGACGCCGAGCGCGCCGTCGAGCAGGCCCGCCAGGAACTGCAGGACGCCATGCAGCGCCAGGCCGGTGACGAGGAGATCGAGAAGCTTATCCAGCAGCTCTACGACGCGATGGCGCGCTGGCAGCGCGAGCTGGCCGAGAAGATGAAGGATCCCGACGAGCGCCGCCGCATGGAAGAGCAGGCGGAGAAGATGGATCCGAACAACACCATCACCGGCGACGACCT
>CAIYWM010000957.1 GCA_903929895.1 uncultured Alphaproteobacteria bacterium | reverse complement strand
CCCACGGCGCTGGCTTCCTCGACCGATCCGGTCGCTGCAGCCAAGGCCGTCGTCGAGTTCGCCAAGACCAACGACAAGATCGAAATCGTTGGTGGTTCGATGGGTACGCAGGTTCTGACCCCCGAAGGTGTCAAGGCGCTCGCCTCGATGCCCTCGCTCGACGAACTGCGCGGCACGCTCATCGGACTTATCCAGGCACCGGCGACCAAGATCGCCCAGCTCACCACCGCTCCGGCGGCGAAGCTGGCGCGCGTCTTCGGCGCTTACGCCAAGGCTGCTTGATCAGACCCGTTCAACTATCCACCGGGACATTCCTGTTCCGGCCACATCAATCTGGAGTGAAACATCATGGCCGATATTGCCAAGCTTGTTGAAGAACTTTCGAAGCTGACCGTCCTCGAGGCGGCTGACCTTGCCAAGGCCCTCGAAGAAGCATGGGGCGTTTCCGCCGCTGCTGCCGTTGCCGTTGCTGCCCCTGCGGGCGGTGGCGCTGCTGCCGAAGCCGTGGAAGAAAAGACCGAATTCGACGTCATCCTGACCGGCGACGGCGGCAACAAGATCGCCGTCATCAAGGAAGTCCGCGCGATCACCGCTCTGGGCCTCACCGAAGCCAAGGCGCTGGTGGAAGCCGCTCCGAAGGCGATCAAGGAAGGCGTCAACAAGGCTGAAGCCGAAGAAATCAAGGCCAAGATCACTGCCGCTGGCGGCACGGTCGAAGTCAAGTAAGCTTCGCTTTCTTGCAAACGGAAAGGGCGGTCCTTCGGGGCCGCCCTTTTTGTTTATGCTACCCTTGTTCACCGGGCACTCACTTCCCTCCCGCCAGAGACCCCTGACGATGATCCACCCCGCCCTGCTGTCCGCGTTCGCCCCTTTGCTTCTGGCCAAGGGCGCTGCCCCCGCTGCTCCGGTTCCCGGCCTGCCACTCGCCTATCCAGCCGAGCTCCAGGCGCGGCTGACCGAGGCGCGGCGTTTTACCGGGTTCATCGACAATTGCGGCCTGAAGAAAGTGCTGCTCGCCACGCGGCGGCGCTACGTCGATCTGGGGGAGCGGCTGGACAAGGCGATCGGCCGCGATCGCGGGATCTGGGGCCTGCAGGTCAAGGGCCACGACCTCGATTCCCGCGGGGTCGAGATGTTCTGGACAGACAAGACCGACAAGGCGTTCGCCGCCTGCTCTGTCGCCACTCTGAACCAGTCCGCGGCGCAGGCCGCCAAGGCCATTTCCGCTTACGAAGCTGCCTCCGCCGCCGCGACCGCCCCGATGGCACAAGGTCTGTGGATCGGCCCGGTGCGGGTGTGCAAGGCGGACATCATTGCCAGGCAATCGGGCGTGATGCGGCAGGCTCCCGGCACCCTCACCGTTGCCTTCGACCAGCGCGGCACCAAGGCGCTGCGGCAGGTTTCGGTCAATTCGCTCCGCCTGCCGATCGCGGTGCGGCTTGACGGCAGGGTCGTCGCCGAGCCGATCCTCGGCGATCCGATAGACAGCGGCCGCATCCTCGTGCCCTTCACCGGCGCGGCCCAGCTGAACCGCGCCGCCGCTGCACTGGCCGAGGCCTGCTGACGTTATTTTCTGTTTCAGATCGGCTGAAACAGGCGCGGCACCGGCCCTCTCCCCCGCCCGGCCACCCATAGGGTACTATCGTTG
>CAIYWM010000956.1 GCA_903929895.1 uncultured Alphaproteobacteria bacterium | reverse complement strand
CCCGACATGCGCGCCAAGAAGGATGGCTCGATCATCATCGTCTCGTCGATCGGCGGCGTGCGCGGCACCCCCGTGATCGGCGCCTACGGCATCTCCAAGGCCGCCGACATGCAGCTCGCACGCAACCTCGCCGTCGAATACGGCAAGGACAATATCCGCGTGAACACGATCGCGCCGGGGCTGGTGAAGACCGATTTCGCCAAGGCGCTGTGGGACGATCCGAAGTATCTCGCGGTCCGTCTCAAGGGCGCGCCGCTCGGGCGCATCGGCGAGCCGGACGATATCGGCGGCATCGCCGTGATGCTGGCCGGCAAGGCCGGCGCCTTCATCACCGGCCAGACCATCATCGCCGATGCCGGCGTGACCATCGGCAGCGGCGGCTAGCCGCTCCGTACGGGCTCGCGGGAGGGCGGGGGATGAGCCTCTACCAGGTCCAGAAGCTGATCTATCAGCTCAACCGCGACCCGCGCACGCGCGAGCGCTATGCCGACGAGCGCGATGCCGTGCTCGGCGAATACGATCTCACCCAGGAGGAGATCGGTGCGTTGGCGAAGCCCGACATCGGGCTTCTCTACGTGCTGGGCGTCAACGGCCAGCTCCTGATGCACTTCGCGGCGCTGCACCGCATCGAGTGGACCGACTATCTCGAGCGCATGCGGCAGGGCCTTCGGGAGCACGGTCCGGTGCGCGAGGGCGTCTATGCCGCCACGGGCTACGAAGGCGTCGAGGCACACGATGCGCGCCTCAAGGCGGAACGGGAGACACGCTGATGCCCCTGGTCTATTGCGGTGCCTGCAGCCACGCCCCCGGCATCACCGGCCGTGCCGAGCGAGCCGACACCCAGACGCGGCAAGCGCTGGAGACTGCGTTCCGTCGCATGGGCGATGAAATGCGAGCCACCCGACCCGACGCGCTGGTGGTGATCGCGGCCGAGCACTTCGCCAACTTCTTCATGAACAACATGCCGGCCTTCGCACTCGGCATGGCCGACAGCTACGAAGGTCCGATCGAGGACGAGGCGTTCCTGCGCATCGGGCGCACGACCGTGCCGGGCAACAAGGGCCTGTCACGCCGGCTGATCGAGAACGTCATGCAGACAGTCGACGTGGCCTATGCCGAGGAATGGAAGTTCGACCACGGCATCTCGGTGCCGCTGCACTTTCTGACGCCCGACTACGACCTGCCGATCGTGCCGGCCAACATCAATTGCCAGGGCCCACCGCTCGCGCCGCTGGCCCGCGCCTGGGCGTTCGGCGAGGCGTTGCGGCGGGCGGCCGACGCTGTTCCCGAACGCATCGCCCTGATCGGCACCGGCGGCCTGTCGCACTGGCCGGCCACGCCGGACTCCGGAAAGATCAACCAGGAATGGGACCGCGAGTTCCTGCGCCGCTGGTCGGCCAACGACCGCGAGGCGCTTCTCTCCTACACCGACGCCGAAATCTATCGCGAGGCCGGCCAGGGCGGCTTCGAGATCCGAACCTTCATCGCCGCCGCGGCTGCCGCGAAGGGCGCGAAGGGACGGATCGATTTCTGCGAGCCTGTTCCGATCTTCGCCGTGAGCTGCACGCTCGGAAGCTTTCGGCTGTCTGTTTCCCCAACGGAGTGACTAGGGCTTCTTCTTGAACGTCACCACCAGCACGTCGCGATAGGCGGGCTGGGCCGGGTTCTCCGGCTGGACCGGCGTCACGCCGTGATAGCAGCGGGAATCGTCGACGAGCGCGGCATCGAGCGGATCGGTGAGGGTGAAGCTGCCCAGCGCCCGCTTGTCCAGATCGTGCACCGTCGTGGTGCCGCTGGCGATGTTGCGGCGATTGATCAGCAGCACGAGCACATAGTCGACGCCGTCGCGATGCATGCCCTCGGGTGTCGGCTTGCCGGCCTCGCCGGTCCTGGCCTCGATGCGGAACTGGTGGACCTCGACGTGCCAGGTCTTCGTCTCCGGCGCGAGGCGGCCAAACAGGGCACGGCAGTATTCGAGGATGGTGCGCATCGAGGAGCCGCTGCCGATCTCCTCGGTCACGGGCTTGAACCAGCGCTCGATGCCGCCGTTCAGCGTGTTGTAGTCGCGCCCCTGATAGTGCGGCTGGTGGGGGCCGCGCACGATGGAGCCCTGACGCTCCGCCGCGTAGACGCCGAAGCGCCGCCGCCGGTAGCGGCCGCCATCGCCCATGTAGGTATCGACTTCGAGATCGTTCCAGCTCTCGGCGAAGGCCGTCCAGTCGGCCAGCGACCCGAAACGGCCGAGGGCCGTCCGCATGTCGGAGGCTTCGACGAAGGCATAACCCGCCCGCTCGACGGCGGCGCGGATGCCTGATGCGTTCTGCAGGCCGGTACCGATTTCACTCATGTTGGTTACCTTAGCATTACGGTGCCATCATTCCTCATCTGAGGCGCATGAACGTTTCTAGGGATTGGCGCAGCGCTTGCAGACACCCGCCCGCGCGGGGTAGGGGCGCCGACAGGGAGATCGACCGATGCCGTATGCGACGACCGACGATGGCGTGAAGCTCTATTTCGAGGAGACGGGGGCCGGGGCGCCCATCGTCTTCGTGCACGAATTCGCCGCGGATCATCGTTCGTGGGAAATGCAGATGCGCCACTTCGGCCAGCGCTATCGCTGCATCACCTACGGCGCGCGCGGCTATCCGCCCTCCGACGTGCCGGAGAAGCCCGAGAGCTACAGCCAGAACCGCGCGACCGACGACATCCTGGCGGTGATGGATCATCTCGGGATCGACAAGGCGCATGTCGTGGGCCTCTCGATGGGCGGCTTTGCCAGCCTGCATTTCGGCTTCCGCCATCCGACGCGGGCGCGCTCCCTGGTCGTGGCCGGCGTCGGCTACGGTGCTGAGAAGCACGAGACCGCCAAGTTCAAGGCCGAGGTCGGCATCGTCGCCAGGTCGCTGCAGGAAGAGGGCATGGCGGCCTTCGCGGAGAAATACGCCTACGGCCCGACGCGCGTTCAGTTCGAGAACAAGGATCCGCGCGGCTTCGCCGAGTTCAAGAAGGCGCTGGCCGAGCATTCGGCACTGGGTTCGGCCAATACCCAGCTCGGCTGCCAGGGCGAGCGGCCGTCGCTCTATGACCTGGTCGACAAGATGCGCGCGATGACGGTCCCGACCCTGGTGCTGACCGGCGACGAGGACTGGCCCTGCCTGGCCCCGTCGATGCTGATGAAGCGCGAGATCCCGTCGGCGGCGCTGGCCGTGATGCCGAACTGCGGCCACACGATCAATCTCGAGGATCCCGACCAGTTCAACCGGATCGTCGGCGACTTCATCGTCCAGGTCGAAGCCGGCCGCTGGCCCAAGCGCGACCCGCGCGCCGTCTCGGGCTCGATCACGGGGATGAAGTCTTGATTCATGCCTTCATAGAGAGGCGCGGGCTCCCGCGCCTCTGAAGGCGCTGCCGCCCGCCAGCGCGTCTGAACGCGCTAAGCTGTCAGGCCACCGTCGCACACGAATTCCGAGCCGGTCGAGAAGGTCGACTCGTCCGACAGCAGGAACAGGATCATGTGGGCGACCTCGTCGGCCTGGCCGAGGCGGCCGAGCGGGTGGAGTTCTTCCAGCGCCTGGCGGCCGGTCATGTTGCCGACGTTGGAGTCGAGCCGCGGCGCGATCATCGGCGTATCGATGTAGCCCGGGTGCACGGAGTTGCAGCGGATGTTGTACTTCAGCTGGGCACAGTGCAGCGCCACGTTCTTGGTGAGCGTACGCACCGCGCCCTTGGACGCGCAGTAGGCCATGGCGTAGGACGCGCCGCGCAGGCCCAGCACCGAGGAGATGTTGACGATCGAGCCGCCGCCCGACGCCTTCATCGCCGGGATCGCGTGCTTGCAGCCGAGGAACGTGCCCAGCGAGTTGATGTCGTTGACGCGGCGGTATTCCGCCAGGGTGCAATCCTCGATCGAGTTGCGCACGCCGACGCCGGCCGCGTTCAGCAGCCCGTGCAGCGCGCCGAACTTTTCGACGGTGGCCGCAACGGCCGCCTGCCAGCTCTCTTCCTGCACCACATCGAGCGGCACGAAATGCGCGGCGTCGCCCAGCTCGGCCGCCAGCGCGCGGCCCTTGGCCTCGTCGCGGTCGGCCAGGACGGCCTTGCCGCCCTCGCGCACGACCATGCGGGCGGTCGCGGCACCGATGCCCGAGGCACCGCCGCTTATCAGGACGACCTTGTTCTCAAGACGGGGCAAGGAGCGACCTCCTCATAAGGCCGGCGGTGACCCCGCCGTCGGAGGTGAACTCCGCGCCGGTGACGAAGGACGACCGGTCCGAGGCCAGCCACAGGACGAGCTCACCCAGGTCCCGCGGCTCGGCCATGCGGCCGATCGGATGGCGGGAGCCGAGGAAGGCCTTGCCCTGTTCGTGGCCGACCGCCTGCCACAGCGGGTTGAAGATCGCCGTGTCGACGCCGCCCGGATGCACCGAGTTGCAGCGGATGCCGTAATTCTGCTCGGCGCAGTAGAGCGCCACGCTCTTGCTGAGCAGCCGCACCGCGCCCTTGCTGGCGGTATAGGCCGTGGGCCCGGCGCCGCCGACCAGGCCGGCGATCGAGGAGATGTTGACGATCGAGCCTCCGGGGGCCGTCTTGCCCGCACCGAGATGCTTCATGCCCTGGATGGCGTACTTGCAGCCGAGGAACACACCCTCGGAATTGATCGCCTGGACATGTTGCCAGTTCTCGACGGTCGTGGTCTCGGGATTCCCCGCACCGCCGGAGATGCCGGCATTGTTGACCATGATGTCGAGCCGGCCTTCGCGCTGGAGGATGTCGGCCAGCAGGGACTGCCAGGACTCCTCCGACACGACGTCGTGCGTTACGAAGCGCCCGACCTGAGTCTCTTTGGAGCCCTCGGCCAGGTCGGCCACGATCACGGCGGCACCCGCTGCGGCGAGCAGGGCGGCCGAGGCGGCGCCGATGCCCGAACCGCCGCCGGTGACGACCGCCACTCTCCCGGAAAGTTCATCGCTCATAGCGATGGGAGCATAGCGGCAAAACGTGTGCTGCGTTAGCGTATCCTCGTGGAGGATTGCATGGAGAAGTGGACGAGAATTCTCGGATGTGTGGTCGCGCCGGTCGTCCTGGCCGCCTGCACACAGACTGCTGGCGGGCCCCCGCCGGGCATGACGGCGGCGCAGGGCGCGGCCTATTGCACGAAGCTCACGACGGTCTACGGCGAATATGTCGCCGGCCTCCCCACGTCGATGGGCGGCGTCGGCAGAGGCGGTGGACAGTCCGACATCGATGCCCGTGTCGCGGTGGCGCAGTGCCAGGACGGCAATACCGCCGCCGGCATTCCGGTGCTGCAGCGGGAGCTGCGCAACAACAAGGTCGAGGTGCCACCGCCGTGAGAACTCCCATGCGCATGACCCGCTTTGCCGGACTGATCCTCCTGCCGCTGCTGGCGGCGGCCTGCACCCAGACGGCGAGCGGCCCGCCGCCCGGCATGACGGCGGCCCAGGCCGCCGCCTACTGCACCAAGCTCAGCTGGGCCTATGGCGAGTATGTCGCGAGCGGCATGGGCGACAGCGCCGGCGACAACGACGACACCGACGCCGACATCACGGCGCGCGTGGCGATCGCCCAATGCCACGAGGGCCAGACCGGCGCTGCCATTCCGGTGCTGCAGCAGGAGCTCCGCCGCAACAAGGTGCCGGTGCCGCCGGTCTGACGCCCGGTTGGGTGTTGACCATAGAAAAACCCGGACGGTCGCCCGTCCGGGTTTTGTGTTTGTGGCGGCGGCCGACGACTAGAAGGCCAGGCCTTCCTTGATTACGACCCAGCGGCCGTTCTTGACCTGCTGCACCTGCGTGATCGTGTTCGCGAGATGGTTGGTCTTGGAGAACTTGCTGGGCGGCGAATTGAAAATGTCGAGGTACGGATCGCCCGACTCTAGGGCGTCCAGCATCTTCTGGCCGGTCAGGTCCTTGCCGGCGAGCTTGGCATAGTGCGCGAACGTCATGACGGCGTTGTAGCCGATGACGGACTGCGTGTTGGCGTCGGTGCCGAACATCTTCTTGTAGGCTTCGACCCAGTCCTTGACCTTGCCCTTGGCCGTATCGGCATAGGGAGTCTCGAAGGCGCCGGCGGCATAGAAGCCCTCGACCACGTCCTTGCCGAGCGTGATCGTGTCGGGGATGTTGGTGGGCGTCGCACCGAGGAAGGTGACGTCCCAGCCGAGCTTCTTGGCCTCGGCGATGGCGCCGATCGTCTCGCGCAGGATGGTGCCCAGCACGACCAGGTCGCAGCCGTCGGACTTCATCTTGGCGACCTGGGCGCTGAAATCAGAGGCGCCGCGCTTGTAGGTCGTGATCGACGCGGGCTTCAGCTTCATGGCGTCGAGCTGCTGGGTGAAGCCGTCGAGCACGTTCTTGCCGTACTCGTCATCCTGGTACATCAGGCAGGGCTTCGTGGGCTTCTTCCACTCGACCATGTACTTCACGGCCGCGCGGGTGCTCTCGACATAGGGCAGCAGGTTGCTGAACTTCAGCCGTTCCTGCGGCTTGCCGGGGTCGAACTTGTAGGTGAACTCGGCGGCGGTCAGCGGGAAGAGCTGGAGCACGCCGGCGTCGAACAGGATGTCCTGCGCGGCGATCACGGGCGCGGAGCCCATGCCGCCGATCATGGCGAACACCTTGTCCTTCTCGATCATCTTCTGGCTGGCGAGCACGGCCTTCTTCGGGTCGTAGGCGCTGTCCTCGATGATCAGCTTCAGCTTGCGGCCGTTGATGCCGCCCGCCGCGTTGATTTCCTCGACGGCGAGCTTCATGCCGTTGGCGACGGGGACGCCCCAGGTCTTGATCGGACCGGAGAGATCCTGATGCGTGCCGATCACGATCTCGGTCGGCGTGATGCCCTGGTTGGTGACTTTGGTTTGCGCGAGAGCCGGCATCACCGCCAGCGTCGTCGTGCAGGCAAGCGTTACCGCGAATGCCCTGAGATGCATTTTCCGTTTCCTCCACTGCTGCGCTCTTCTGACTTTGCGGCGGGTGGCGCACACGACCCGGTCCGTCGTCGCTTGCTGCGACTTCTCGCCAAGTAGAGCAGTTTCGCAGCGGTTATGCACGGCGAAATGGAGGTTTCCGGAGTGTAAATGAAAAGGCCCGGGGGACGCCCGGGCCCTTGTCGTGGAAGGGCTTGCCCTCGGTTCTTGAGGTCGTGCTTCGGCGCCACCCGGCGGCCGTTCGCGCGTCGTATTCGAGTTCCGACCCTGGGCGCCAAGGCCTTTGCCTATCGTCACGAGACTGGAGAAGGCTCCGGGGCGGCTCTGCGCGAGCCCATGAACAGAGCCCTATCTAGTTGCGACTGCTGCCCTTGCCCGTGGTCTGGTCGAGGGGATTCTTGCAGACCTTCTGTCCGTTCACCGTCTCGACGACGTAGGGCAGCACGACGATTCCGTCATATCCCACAAGGCGCGGTTGGGTGCCGGCCTTGACGAGGAGTGTGTACGTCCCGGCCGGCAGGGTGAAACCGAAAGGCGCCAACATCTTAAAGAACGTGTGCTCCTGCCCGGCGGCATTTCGGAACCGGAAAGTCACCCCCGAAACGTTATGCTGTGAGAATTGCACATGGACGTTGAACGGCTCTGCCACGCCCGCCTGGAACACGCACGCCACCTGCACCTGGAGAATGTACGGGATGACAAACTGCGCCTGCGCCGGCGCCACGCCGGCGACGGCGAGGCCGGCGCCAAGCATCGCCGCGCACAGGCTTCGTCGCGTGTCCATCGAAGCAGCTCCCATGAGTTGAAACAGGTTTTCAGAAGTACCGGCGAGCAACATTGACCCATCAACGCCCGCCACGACACCTGATTCGGGAACCGCTGCCCTCGCTCAGGCCGCTTGCGGCCGGTACATGGCGTCGATCTGGTCCTTGTACTTCGTGTTCACGAACGAGCGCTTCAGCTTCATCGTCGGCGTCAGCTCCTCGTCCTCGGGCGTGAGCTGCTGCTCGATCAGGTAGAAGCGCTTGATCGTCTCGACCCGGGCGAAGTTGGCGTTCACCCTCTCGATCTCCGACCAGATCAGGTCCTGGACCTCCTTGGAGCGGCACAGGCTGGTGTAGTTGGTGAAGGGCACGTCGATGTCCTGGGCGAACTTCTCGACCGTCTCGCGCTCGATCATGACGAGGCAGGTGAGGTAGGCGCGCTTGTCGCCGATCACCACGGCGTCGCTGATGTAGGGCGATGCCTTGAGCTGGTTCTCGATCTCCGACGGCGTGATGTTCTTGCCGCCCGCGGTGATGATGATGTCCTTCATCCGGTCGGTGATCTTGACGTAGCCTTCCTCGTCGATCAGGCCGACATCGCCGGTGTGCAGCCAGCCATCCTTGTCCACCGTCTCGGCCGTCTTCTCCGGCTGATTCAGGTAGCCCATGAAAACCATGTCGCCCTTGATCAGGATCTCGCCGACCGGGGAGATCGCGACCTGGCCATAGGGCACCGACTTGCCGACGGTGCCGAGCTTGATCGCATTGGCGGGCATCGCCGTCGCCAGTCCGCAATTCTCCGTCTGGCCGTAGACCTCGTACATGTCGAGGCCGAGCGCCAGGTACCAGCGGATCAGCTCGGGCGAGATCGGCGCGGCGCCGGTCGGCCACCACGACGGCCTCCTTGATGTAGGGCGAGAATTTCATCGCGTTCTCGATCTCCGACGGCGTG
>CAIYWM010000955.1 GCA_903929895.1 uncultured Alphaproteobacteria bacterium | reverse complement strand
GCAGGGACAAGGCCAGGGCCAGGGTCAGGGTCAGGGTCAGGGTAAAGGTAAAGGCAAGGGCCAAAGCCAGGATCAGAACGAGGGACAGGGACATGGCCAGGGCCAGGGACGCGGGCAGGGCAACGCGCAGGGCGGGCCACAACAGGTGAACGTCGTCGTGACCGACCGCGATCGAGGCGCCGTGCAGACCTACTACCGAAACGAGTTCGCAACGGGCAACTGTCCGCCGGGCCTCGCGAAGAAGAACAATGGCTGCCTGCCGCCCGGACAGGCGAAGAAGTTGTGGAGCATCGGGCAGCCGCTGCCGCCCGCGCTGGTCTTCTACCCGCTGCCCACTGTGCTGCTGTCGACGCTCACGCCGCCGCCGCCCGGCTACCAGTATGTGCGCGTCGACGACGACGTGCTTCTGATGATCACGGCAACGCGGATCATCACGAGTCTCGTTTCGAACCTCGGCGGCTGACCCGGTGACGGGTCCATGCGCGGAGCTGCCCGGCGGCGAGATGTCCGGCATGCCGCGCCTCAGCAAGCCCTTCCTGCAGATCCATCTCGACCACGCCACCGTCGAGGTGATGCGGGGACGACTCAAGTCGCCAGGATGACTGGGGGTCAGGGGCTGCTGCGCCCCACCTTTGGTTCGGTGCCTGCGAGCAGGCGCGCGATGTTGGCGCGATGGAGCGCGATGACGTAGAGGCCGCCGGCAATCACCAGCAGGCGAAAGGCCACCGGCTCGGGCAGGACGTGGGCGAGGGCGATCGCGGTCAAGGCGGCCAGCATCGAGGCGAGCGACACGATCCGCACGAGCGCCAGCATGGCGACGAAGACGACCGCCGCGCCCACGCCGACCGGCCACGACAGGGCGAGCAGCACGCCCAGGCCCGTCGCCGCCGACTTGCCGCCGGTGAAGCCCAGCCAGATCGAGCGGCTGTGTCCCAGCAGCACGGCCAGGCCGCACATACAGACCGCCCAGGGCAGCCACGCCGCGGGCGCCTGTAGCCAGGGAAAGAGCCAGCGCGCCAGCAGGATCGCCGCGACACCCTTCAGCACGTCGACCAGCAGCACCGCGAGGGCCGGTCCCTTGCCCAGCGTGCGCAACACATTGGTCGCGCCGGTCGAGCCGGAACCGTGCTGGCGGATGTCGATGCCCTTGAGCAGCCGGCCCGCAAGATAGCCCGTGGGAATCGAGCCCAGGAGGTAGGCCGCGGCGATGCCGGCGATCCCGAACAGCGAAATGACTAGTGGTGGCGTCGCGTCGTGCAGCGGAAGGCTCCTTCGAATCCGTGCCGACTGTAGCGCAGATAGTCGCGACCGCGCGTCCTCTGCTTGCTGCCTTCACTCGACCTGCACTAGTGTTTCGCCCGCAGGCTCAAGGGGCAGCAAGGCTCCGGAGTTGAGGGAGGATCAAGTATGCGTACACCGACTCGTCGCGGACTCATCGTTGCGGGTGCAGGCGCTCTCGCGGCGCCGGCTCTCTTCGCCACTTCGTCGCGCGCGCAGGCCGCGTTCCCGAACAAGCCGATGCGTATCGTCGTGCCCTATCCCGCGGGCGGCCAGACCGACGGCATCGCGCGCGTCTATGGCGAGTATCTCGGCCGCAAGCTCGGCCAGTCGGTCGTGGTCGAGAACAAGGGCGGGGCCGGCGGCACGATCGGCGTGGCCGAGGTCAAGCGCGCGGCACCCGACGGCTACACCATCCTCTGCACCATCTCCTCGTCGCTGATCCAGAATCGGGTCACGGTGAAGGACCTGCCGTACGATCCGGAGAAGGACTTCACCTATCTCACCATGACGACCAGCCTCGGCGGTCCTGTCGTGGCGGCCGAGAAGACCGGCGCAACCAACCTCAAGCAGTTCGTCGAATACGCCAAGAAAGTCGACAAGCTGAACTTCGGCGCCTACGGGCCCGGCTCGACGCCGCAGATGCTGATCGAGACGATGGCCAAGCAGTACGGGTTCAAGGTCGAGGTCGTGCAGTATCGCGGCGAGGCAGCGATGTTCGCCGACGTGGCGGCCCAGCAGCTCGATGGCGGCGCGGGCAGCCCCGCTGGTGCGGCGGCGGTGATCGCGTCCGGCAAGGGTAAAGCCATCGCCATGATGGGCGACCGTCTGCCGGCCTTTCCCGGCGTGGCGACGATGACCGAGCAGGGCGCGGTCGGTGGCTTCTACGAGACGCGGGCCTTCGCCGCCTTCGCCGTTCCGGCCGCAACGCCGAAGGACATCGTGAAGAAGCTGTCCGACACGCTGATCGAGGCCGG
>CAIYWM010000954.1 GCA_903929895.1 uncultured Alphaproteobacteria bacterium | reverse complement strand
GACAGCGCCATGTTGTAGGCATCGCTGCCCGACGTATCGGTGTGACCGGTCGCAGTGATGCGAGCGCTACCCTTCGTCTTGTAGGCTGCAGCAGCCTGACCGACGACGTTCGTGGCCTGCGGGTTCAGCTTGGCGCTGTCCCAATCGAAGAAGACCATGAAGCTCTGAGGTGCCGGCGGCGGCGGCGGCGGCGGCGCGGTGGCCGGCGCAGGTTGGTCGCAGGCGGCAATCATGAACGTCGCGGCAAGTAGAACAAACAACTTCTTGAGCATAAGCCCCTCTCCCCTATGGCCATTTAGCCGACCGCAATATGCAAAACTGCTACTGCGTCAGCAATGCAAAAAATCTTCATAGCGACTGATCCTGGCTTGTCCGCGAGAAAATATCGCAGCCCCTGCAGCGTCCACAGTTCTCGCAACCCCCGAGCAAATGCGCCGTTGGAGTGACGCCAGGCAAACCAGAGGAGCCTCCGTGAAGCAAGTAACAATTATTCTCATCTCCGCCTGCTCGTTCGTCGCGGGCTGCGCCTCCTACACCGAGCGTGTCGTCGAAAAGCCCATCCCGGCCCGTACGGCCGAGCGAACCGTCGTATACGACAACACGGCGCCGGTGCCCGCCCAGACGACCACCGTCTACACGACCCGATAAGATCTTCCGACGGAGAAACTGCGCGACTAAGCGGCCAGATTGTAGAGTTCGGCCACGTTGTCGCGCAGGATGCGCTTCCTCAACTCGGGTGTGAGGTGAGCCGCCTGCTCGGCGATGACATCCTGGCTCCACGGCCACGTCGAGTCGCTGTGGGGAAAGTCATTGGCCCACATCAGTTGCTTGGGAGACAACCGGTCGGCGAACTGAAAGGCCGTCCAGTCATCCTGAAACGTCAGGGTGATGTGATCGCGGAAATACTCCGAGGGCAGGCGTTCCAGTTCCTTGCCCTTCATCCAGTAGCGATGACGCTTGTAGGCATGATCCATGCGGTACATGAAATGCGGCGCCCACCCCGCGTCAGCCTCGACGCAGACGACGCGCAGCTTCGGGTGGCGCTCGAACACGCCGCTGAAGACCAGCATACCCATGATGTCCTGGCATCCCCGGATGATCGAAAGAAACCCGTTGATCTTCGGACCGCGCGGCTTCGACAGCGAATTGTCTCCCGAGGTCGTGAGAATGTGCCACGACAAAGGGAGCTCGAGGGCGATGGCGGCCTCCCAGAACGGGTCGTAGATCGGGTCGTCGTAGTCCTTCTCGCCGGGATTGCCCGGCATCATCACGCCCCGGAATCCCATCGCCTTGATCCGCTCGAGGTCGGCTATGCCCTCTTTCACCGTGCGCATTGCCGTCTGGCCCATGCCGACGAGCCTGTCGGGGGCATAGGCACAGTAGGACTGGAGCCACCGATTGTAGGCGTCGAAACAGGCCTTCTTGAATTCGAAATCGGGATGATTGCAGATCAGCATGCCCACGGTCGGATAGATGATCTCCGCCGCAACACCATCCCTATCTTGGTCCTGCAGGCGGGCAGAGGGGTCCCAGCCACTGCGGTGCAGGTCCTCGAACTTGGCGCCGCCGATCCTGATGTCCTGGGGCGCGACGCCGGCGGCCGCGATCAAGCCCATCGGCACCGGCGTCTTCATGCCGTCGACGACGTAGATGTCGCCCATTGCGTCGTGACGGACGACGTGCGGCGCGCGCTCGCGGTAGGCGGGGTCGATATGGTCGCGGTAGCAGTCGGGCGGCTCGGTGATGTGGGAATCTGCAGAAATCGGGCGCCAGTCCATCCGTTCCTCCACTATCGTTGAATTAAGGTAGGCAGAGGCCGGAAGGCCCGGCAAGGCGCGGAACTGCTTCCGTTTCGGACGGCGGCAGCGGTTGAACCGCCCCCAACCGTGTGGCATACCCCCGCCGCGCGCTGCCGTAGCTCAGTGGTAGAGCACCCCCTTGGTAAGGGGGAGGTCGACAGTTCAATCCTGTCCGGCAGCACCAGCGCTTCCTCCTTGACGATCAAGGAAATGCGGGCCCTTCTCGTTGGGTGGTAAAAACGGTCCGGGATGGCGCAAAGCAATAAAATTGCATGGGTCGGCGCCGTTGCGCTCGCGGTCGCCGTGATCTCGCTGGCCATCGTCTTTGTGCTGCCCGACCTCCAGGTCGGCAGCGCTCAGAACAGGTCGGAAGTGAACGGGCCGTTGATTTCGCGTGGCTACACCGATGCGCCGGCGGGCACGGCCGTCATCGCCGGCGATCCTGTCGGCGGGTCGGTCCTGACCGAACTGCGCATCAAGAACGGCCAGGCCGTCAAACGCGGCGAGATCATCGCGATCCTCAACAATTACGCGACGGCGGACGTCGAAGTGCGCCGGATGGAACAGGAGATCGCCAAGGCGCGCCGGAAGCGCGAGTCGATGATCTCGGGCTACCGGACGGCCGAAATCGCGCTGCAGGAAATATCGGTGAAGTCGGCGTCCGAGGAGAACCGGCTCAAGGATCTCGAACTGTCCCGGTCGAGCGTGCCTCCCGACCAGAAGCAGCTCCAGTCCAACCTCTCCCAGCAGTCGCTGGAGCGCGAGCAAACCAAGCTCAGGTTCCAGAAGGAAGTGCTCACGGCCGATCTCGCGCAGACCGAAGCCGATATCACCATCTTCGAAGCCAAACTCGAGGAAGCCAAGATCGAGCGCGAGCTCGCCGTGGTGCGTTCGCCGCTCGACGGTGTCGTGGTCGACATCTACACCCGCCAGGGTGAGCGGATCTCGTTCAGGGGCATCGCGAAGATCGTCGATCTCGACCAGATCCGCATCTTCGCCGATGTCGACGAGATCCACCTGCGCCGCGTGACGCCGGGCGGCAAGGTCGAGTTCACTTTCCAGGGCAGCCGCACCGTCCATGTCGGAACGATCACGCGCACGCCGTTGACGGTGAAGCGTACCAAGCGTTCCGAAGCAGACCTCGGCGAATCCAATGCACGGCTCGTCGAGGTCGAGATCAAGCCGGACGACCCGCAGAGCATCCCGCAGATGCTGGGCCGCGAGGCCCGCGTCGTTTTCCAGTAGCGGGCTTAGCGAAGCTCAGCCCGCTGCCCCCGCTTCGGCCGGAAGAAACGGCGTGCCCCCTCAGGCGGTGGCGCCGGTCCGCCTGGGCTGCCTGTATTCGTAGACGATCACTGCGACCAGCACGGCAAGGCCGATCAGGCGCGCGACAACGGGGCCGCCCACCAAGTCGTCGATGATCCCCGGGAAGGTGAGCGCGATGCCGGCCAGGCCGCAAATGGCGCGCGTACCCACGCCGAGGGGCCGCCACAGATGGCCCTGCGCCGCCACCGCGAGTGCCACAATGCCCCCCGTTGCCCCCAGCGTGACCCAGGGGATCCAGAGCCAGCTCATGTTCTTGGGCGTCTCGAGCAGTAGTCCGATTCCAATCGGATCGAGCACGAAGATGAACGGCACCAGGAAGGCCGGCAGCGCATACTTCCAGCTCTGCAACGTGGTCACGTAGGGATCGGCGCGCGTGATCGTGGCGGCCGCGAACGGAGCCAGCGCGGTCGGGGGCGAAACCTCCGAGAGCACGGCGTAGTAGAAGATGAACATGTGCGCGGCATAGTCCGGGATGCCGAGCTTGATCAGCGCGGGCGCCGCGATGACGGCGCACATGATGTAGGAGGCCGTCACCGGCACTGCGAGGCCGACCACCCAGACGATCAGCGCCGTGTACATCGCCGTCCAGAAAACCGAGCCGCCGGCCAGGTCGATGACGATCGACGAGAACTTCAGCGCCAGGCCGGTCTTGGTGATGACGCCGACGATGAGGCCGGCACAGGCGCAGGTCGCAGCGACGCCCAACGCCTGGATCGAGCCGTCGGCCAGCGCCTGGAAGAGGCGGCTGGGCCAGAGAGCGGTGTCAGCGCGCAAGTAGCTCACCAGGATGGCGAGCAGGATCGACCAGAACACGGCATAGGTCGCCGAGAAGCCCCACACCATCAGCACGACCACCGAGATCAGCGACGTGAAGTGGAAGCCGTACCGCGTCATCAGCTGCGTCATCGTGAGATCGACCGTGGGATCGACGGCGCGCAAGCCGTACTTGCGCGAATCGATCTCGGTCATCATCAGCAGGCCGAAGTAGTAGAGACAGGTGGGGATGAGGGCCATCCGCACGATGTCCAGGTAGGACATCTTCAGATATTCGGCGATCAGGAAGGCCGCGGCCCCCAGAACCGGCGGCGACAGGATGGCGCCGAGGCCACCCGCCGCCAGCAGGCCGCCGGCCGCCGACTTGCCATAGCCGGCCTCCTTCATGATCGGCCAGGCGACGGTGCCGATGGTGACGGTGGTCGCCACACCGGAGCCCGAAGGCCCGCCCAGAAGGAATGACGACAGCACGACCGCGCGGCCGGCGGCATTCGGCTGCCCCTTCATGGCGCGCAGCGAGAAGTCGATGAAGAAGCGTCCCGCACCGGAAGCCTGCAGGATCGCGCCGAAGATCGTGAACAGGATGATCAGCGTGGCCGAGACGTCGATGGCCGAACCGAAGATGCCGTTCAGCGTCATGTATTCTTCTGCGATCAGGTCTGAGAGCGGGTAGCCCTTGTGCTTCCACGGCGACGGCAGGTAGTTGCCCCACATCGCGTAGGCTAGGAACACCACTGAGAGGATCGGCATGATCCAGCCGGTCGCCCGCCGGGTCGACTCCAGCACCAGCAGGATCAGGATACCGCCGATTACCAGATCGGTCTGGGTCGGTGACACGTAACGATCGAGGAAGTCGTCGGAGTCGGCAAGACTCGTCCAGCTGCCGCCCGTCATCATGTACCAGATGACGACGACCACCAGTCCGGCCGCCGCGATGTCCCACGGCGCGACCCGGTTACGCCAGCTCTTCACCGCCGGGAAGAGCAGGAAGACGAGCGACAGCGCGTAGGCGACATGGATCTCGCGCAGGGATTGCGTGTCCACGGTCGAGGCCGCAGTATAGAGATGGAAGATGGTCATGGTGAAGGCGATGAAGGTGAGGACCTTGCCCCACCAGCCCACGAACCTGTGGATGCCGCCTTCTTCCTGCTCGACGAGCTCCTCGATCTTGCGCTTTTCCTCGTCGCTCAGCAGCTCGGCCTGGACCGTCATCGTTCTTCCCACCCCAAAATGGAAACGGGGCCCCCCTATTGGAGGGCCCCGCCAGTCGTCCTGCCTTTACGACAGCTTGATGCCCTTCTCGGCGAAATACTTCATCGCGCCGGGATGAAACGGGACCGAAGAATTCGCGGCTTTCTGGTTTTCCGCCGTCATGTCGGTCGACGCCTTATGGGTGGCGATCAGGTCGGCATGGTTCTCCCACAACGTCTTGGTGATCGTGTAGGCCTGATCATCGCTCATCGACGCCGGCACGACGAGGATGTTCCAGATGGCGATCACCGGCACCGCCGCATCCTGGTTCGGGTAGGCCTTGGCTGGAATCTGGCTGGCGGCGAAGACCGGACCGTATTTCTTGTTCAGCGCCGGCACCAGGTCGGCCGTCGAGATCAGCTTGATCTTGACGCCCTGGGTCGCCGCCAGGTCGGTGATCGCCGCGACCGGCGGCCCGCCGTTGAAGAAATAGCCGTCGAGCTTGCCGTCCTTCATGGCGTTCGTGCTCTCGGCCGGCGACAGGCGCTCGCGCTTGATGTCGCTGAGCTTCAGGCCGAGTTCGTCGATGATGCGCAGCGCCATGACCTCGGATCCGCTCACCGGCGCGCTGGTCGAGATGCGCTTGCCCTTGATGTCGGACAGCTTGTTGATGCCGGTGCCTTCCATGGTCACGAAATGCACCAGGTTGGGATAAACGACCGCCAGCGTGCGCGAATCCACCGGCTTGTCCTTGAACTTGTCGAGACCCTTGATGGCATCATAGGCAGTGTCGCACTGGGTCAGCGCCATCTGCGCCTTGCCGTCCCGGATCATGTGCATGTTGGCGACCGAGCCCGCCGTCGCCTCGGCAGTGACCGCCCACCCGGGGACCTTCTTGCTCAGGATGTTCGCCATCGCGCCGCCCAGCGGATAGTAGACGGCGCCCGTGGTGCCGGTAGCGATCGAGAATTGAATCTGTGCGGCCGCCGGCAGGGCTCCGCCGACCAGACCGAAAGCACCGGCGGCCGAGCCGGCGGCGATGAATTGACGTCGATTCATATGAAGCTCCCTAATGTTCGTTTCTCTCCCCCATGTGGCGCGGAAGAAACCACGACTACCGCAGTGAGGCAACACGCACGAAATGCCGGTTTTTCAAAACCCGGCCTCGCTTGCCGGAATCGCCGGGAACGGGTCGGCGCGAAGTCGCTCTCCGAATAGGGCCTCAGCGACAAATGGAGGAACCCTTTCCTTGAAGCGATTGCCGTGTAAGCTGAGCAGGTGATTCACAATCTGACCTTGGTCCATTTGCTGTTGGTCGGAGCGGCCGGCAGCTGCATCTACCTCTCGCTGCGAGAGGTGCGCCGACGCTATATTTCGACATGGCGCCTGTTCGCGCCCGCCTTGCTGGCGCTCTTTGCCGGGACCATCCTCTCTCTCCTCCAGCTCGCGGAGCACCAGCCGCGCTGGCTGTTCGGTGCCGCGCTCGCTGCCGGATTCGTCGTTGGCGCGGCACGCGGGATGATGATCGGCATCCGGCATGACATGTACCGGCCACAAGTGGACCTGACGGACGCCGCCAAGCTCGTTCTTCTCTGGGTGGCGATCGCCGTGGGGGCCGCCGTCGTCGTGGAGTGCGTGGCTGCGTTCCTGGGCAGTCCGGAGCTGGAGATTTTCCGGCTTGGAGCGGCCCTCGTCGCCATGTTCTGCGGGAGTGCCATGCTCGGCCGAGCATTGCTTCTGACCATCCGGCTCCACCGCGCCGACCGCGGCGGCGCCTAGCTAAGGACCCTCGCGCGGTGCCAGGGTGAACGATTCGAAGAAGCGTCGGGTCGCCGGCGCCGTCTGGACCCCGGCCCTGCCGACCACGATGAGCTGGTAGAGCGTGTCACCTGCATAGATGGCGCGCGTTGCCAGGACCCAGCCATCCTCTTCATGAACGTATTCGCGTGCCGGGGCGCCGGAAACGGTGAGTGGCCGGTCGGCAAGGAGGTGGCCGGGCCGACCGTCGCGGCTGTTCAACAGCATCTGCGCGGGCGTGAGGTCGGGCGGCATCTTTCGGTAGGGCGTGTGGGAGAAGAAATACTCCGTGGCGCCCAGGGTGACCGTCCGCTCGATCTGATCGACGACCTCTCCGGTACCGCTGACCGTGACCTCCTGGACCGATTGCTCGGGCCGGCCTGGCATCTCGACCTTGAAGTTCCCCTCCCTCACCTCGGTCCATTGCTGCGCCGAGGCCGACCACGCGATGCTCGCGACCAGCGCCGCGCTGCCAGCCAGCGCGACGCAAAGCGCCCACACGAACCGCCATAGTGTCATTGCCATCCCTCGCTCTCCCCAGAGCTACTGGCAGTTTCACACGATCGACCCAGCGGCGCAAAAAGCCGCGTTTTCTTGCGGAAACGGGGCATCAGTCCTTTGTGGAGAAGCAATGACCCAAAGGCAAAAAAGGCCACTCCCGATGGGAAAACGCCGGTCTCCCCGATTCCGCTGCACCGGCGTCGCGCGCCTTATCTGTTGTCTTCACCGGCGGCATTCGACAGGTTCTTCGCATGGATATCGAATTGAACCGTGATGCGAAACGCATCGTCAATGACTGGCTCGCCGACCTGAACGCGGCGCTCGAGGCACGCGCTCCCGACCGCGTGGGCGCACTGTTCCGGCCGGATGCCGATTGGCGCGACATCGTCGCGCTGACGCGCACAATCGAAACCGTGAGCGACCGCACCGAAGTCGCGCGGCGACTGGTCGACATGGCGGCGGCAAGCGGCGCCTCGGGCTTCGCGATCGATCCCGAGCGGTATGCGCCGCGCGACGTCGAGCGGGCGGGCGAGCCCTGCGTCGAAGCGATCCTGACGTTCCATACCGCGATCGGCACGGGCGCCGGCATCGTTCGATTGAAGCGCAGCGACTGCCGTGTCGGAGCAGCCCAGGCATGGACACTGCTGACGTCACTCGAGGCGCTGCGCGGCCACGAAGAGGAGACGATCCTCGAGAAGGCCGAGGAACCCGCTTTCGAGCGCGACTTCCATGGGCCCAACTGGCTCGATCGGCGCCGTGAAGCCTCGCGCTACACCGATCGCGATCCCGCCGTGCTGATCGTGGGCGGCGGCCACGCCGGCATCACCGCGGCGGCGCGCCTCAAGGCGCTGGGCGTAGAGGCGCTTGTCGTCGACCGCATGGCGCGGATCGGCGACAATTGGCGCAAGCGCTATCATGGGCTGAAGCTGCACAACCAGAAGCACTCGAATCACTTCCCCTACCTGCCCTTCCCGAAGACCTGGCCGAAATACATTCCCAAGGACAAGATCGCGAACTGGCTCGAATCCTATGTCGAGACCATGGAGATCGACTTCTGGACCGGCACCAGCTTCAAGGGTGCGACGTGGGATGCCGCCGCGAAGCGCTGGGCGGTCGAACTCGACATGGACGTAGCCGGCGGCACCCATCGAACTTTGCATCCCCGGCACATCGTGATGGCGACCAGCGTGAGCGGCACGCCGAACATTCCGGAGATCCCGACCCTCGACCGCTTCGCCGGCACCGTCGTCCATTCCAGCAGGTTCGCCAGCGGCGCGGACTGGAGGGGGCGGCCCGTCTACGTCTTCGGCACCGGCACCAGTGCGCACGACATCGCACAGGACCTTCACGGCAATGGCGCCCATGTCACCATCGTCCAGCGGAGCCCGACGCTCATCGTCAACGTCGAGCCGGGCGCACAGCTCTATGACGGCATCTACTACGGCAAGGGCCCGACCCTCGAGGATCGCGACCTGATCAACGTATCGGTGCCGCTGCGGGTGATGAAGAAGGCCCATCGCCTCCTTACCAACCAGGCGAGGGCGCATGATGCCCCCCTGCTGGAAGCCCTGGAGCGGGTAGGCTTCCGGCTGGAGTTCGGCGAGGACGGGACGGGCTGGCCACTCAAGTACCGCGGCCGCGGCGGCGGCTACTACTTCAACGTGGGCGCCTCCGATCTCGTGGCGAAGGGCGAGATCGGATTGATCCAGTATGCCGACATCGACTCGTTTACGAAGACGGGCCTGGTAATGAAGGATGGCCGCGAACGGCCCGCCGACCTGATCGTGCTGGCGACCGGCTACAAGGGCCAGGATCACTTGGTCGAACAGCTTTTCGGGCCGGAGATTGCCCGCAAGGTGGGACCTGTCTGGGGCTTCGACGACCGCACCCAGGAATTGCGCAACATGTGGATTGCGACGGCCCAGCAAGGGTTGTGGTTCCAGGGCGGCTCCTTCGCCCAATGCCGCATGTATTCCAAGTATCTGGCCCTGCAGATCAAGGCGGCAGAGCTCAACCTACCTTAAATTCAGGAAGGGCCGACAAAAAGGCCTCCACTCGGAACCCCCTTTAGAGGGCCCCGTTGCACGACCAGCGGACGCCTGAAGACGGCGCTCGCGTCCACTCTGGATTCAAGGAGCCGTGAGTTATGACGACCGCGCAGGTGCGGATCAGCGCAGAGGAGCAGCGTCTTCTCAGGGCGCTGTCCGTCGGCCAAACAGTCAAGCTTCCGTCAGCCCACCGGTTGCGCTTGGAACTGCTGGGGCTCTTGCACGACGGCCCGAGCGGACCGCGTCTCACGTCGTTGGGAAGGCGCCATGCTGAAGCCGCCGTCACCGACGATGAAACCAACAAGGGCGGTAGGAAAGACGGGTCTGTGGTGAAGCGGGATCGGCTGGGTCGGCGCATGCCTCACGGCCGGGCGCTTCCGTTCTGAGCGACACGCATGCCGATACGGCCAAGAACCCATTTTTCGTTCGTTAGTGGACCGACCGACAATCCGGTGCGTGCCTACAGTGATGGCCGTTCCAGCACGGATCAACAGGCTGGTCGTGAGAGTGAACGCGATGTCCCGGCAAACGAGGAAACAGCTGTAGTGACGACTGCGTTCGAACCGAAGAACCTCTTTCTGTCCACCCTGCCAGCAGCCGAACAACTCCGTTTGAGGCCCTACCTGGCCTTCCATCGGCTCTCCCGGGGCTCGGTCCTTCAGGAACCAGAGCAGCGAATCAATCACGTCTCCTTCATCCAAAGCGGCATGATTTCCCTGGTTGCCATGATGCAGGATGGCGCGGCAATCGAGACTGCGACACTTGGCCGGGAGGCCATACTGGGCGCGCTTTCCGCGCTGGGAAATCACACCGCCGGCACGCGCGCCATCGTCCAGATCGATGCAACGGCCTGGCGAATGCCCGTGGCGGACTTCCGAACCGCCGTTGGCCAAAGTCCTGTCCTGAGGAAGATGGCGCTGTTGAGCAGTGAGTTGATGCTGGCCCAGATGCAGCAGACGGCGGCCTGCAACGCCCTTCACACCGCCGACCGCCGTCTGTGCCGCTGGATCGTCCAGGTGCGCGATCGCATCGACGACGACGTGATCTGCCTTACGCACGATTTCCTGGCCCAGATGCTCGCGGTGAGACGTCCGACCGTCAGCCTGATCGCCTACGGTCTGCAGCAGGCGGGCCTCATCCGTTACCAGCGCGGCAAGATCGCGGTCCTTGACCGGGCCGGCCTCGAACGCGGTGCCTGCGAGTGTCTCGGCGCATTGCGGGAGAAGACGCGGCGCGTCATCGCCGATTTGGCCTGATGCCTTCCTTTTACGCGGCGAGTCGGGGGTGGGGGTGCGTCACGCCGCGGTGACGGTCGTCCATCTCGTGGCAAAGACCGCACTCCGGGCCGGGAGGCGCTCCTATGCACGCGAACGGGACGCGACGACGCTCCTCAAGTCGAACGTCGAAATCGATGGTCTGCTGGTGCGTCTCCACTTCCGTGGCAGCAGTGCCAGGGCCTGCACGTCGTGAGGGCCGCCGACGCGAACCCAGGCGCGACAGGTGCTGCCGCGCGACGCCATAGCCGCGGCAGCCCAGGACTTGGCGAGTACGCCGACCCTTTGCGGCAGAGCTATGTACACGAGGCGGTCGTCGCGGCATTCGAGCATGGTGAACTGCAGCCGCCGGCCGGTCGCACTCTCGAAGGAGCTGCGCAGGCAGTGGCGAAGGGCGTCGCACGGCATCGCTGACAGGCGTGTGGAAACAACCGTCTGCTGACCTAGATCGGTCCCCCGCCACGGAACAGGCTCTTGATCCTGCGCCGCGTTGCCTCGCGGTCTGCCGCCTGTCGCGCTCGCTGCTCGAGCCATCTCTGCCCAATCGGAAAGGCGAACTTCAAGGCAAGACCATAGGCCACGGCGAAAGTGACGCAGGTTCCCAGGATTTTGGGCAGAGAGACCTCGAGACCGCTGCCACAGATCGCATACACGTAGGCAAGAGCTGTCCCCTGGCGGACCATCCACGGAACGTCGAACGAGAAGAAGAAACGGATCACAAGGGCGACGAGCAGGCCAACGGCAAGAACGCCTCCCAGCATGCCCGGGAAGCCAAAATCCACGTAATTCTCGGCCATGTAGCCGACGCTGATCGACGTGCCGCCGCGCATGTTCTCCAGCAGATCGGCCTTGGTCAGGCGGATGAAAACCTCGGTGTCCGAGAGGGCCTGCTTGTCGGGAAAGAGGAACCGAGGCTGAAAGACATGGCCGAAAGCATCGTTCCATTGACGCATCGTCTGCTGTTCGGCACTTGCAAGGTCGACGTTGATCACCAGACCTGTGATGTCGACATAAGCCAGACGCTCCAGGAGGGCCTTCGAGGCAACCCCCCAATCGATGTCCGAAATGCCGGCGACGCGCCCGAGCATGTATCCCACGCGGTCGGAAAGCGTGGTCTGGAAGGCTTGAGACTCCCCGCCACCCGTTGCCATCTCGCGGTATTCGACCTTCACAGCAGTCCAGAACAGCGCCAATGTCACCAGACCGAACACTGCGAGACAGGCATATCCG
>CAIYWM010000953.1 GCA_903929895.1 uncultured Alphaproteobacteria bacterium | reverse complement strand
GCTCATTCGGCGGCCTGCGGCTGGCTCCAGGCGGAGACGCCGGCCTCGATCTGGCGGTGACAGGCGGCCACATGACGGAAGCCGATCGTGCGCGAGGGTGGCGGCACGGCAGCACAGCGCGTCTCCGCGACGGGACAGCGCGGCGCGAAGCGGCAGCCCGCCGGGACGTTGCCCGGTTCCGGCACGGTGCCGGGAATGGCGGTGAGCCGGCGGCGCGGTCCGGTGAGGGCGGGCAGGGCCGCGAGCAGCCCTTGTGTGTAGGGATGGCGGGCCGCTCCGAACAGGTCGGCGCCCGGAGCCTCCTCGACGAGGCGGCCGGCATACATCACAGCCACCCGGTCGACGTTCTCGGCGACGACGCCGAGATCGTGGCTGATCAGCACGAGCGCCATGCCGGTGTCGCGCCGGATGCCGGCCAGCAGCGCCAGGATCTGCGCCTGGATGGTGGCATCGAGCGCCGTCGTGGGCTCGTCGGCGACCAGCAGGTCGGGCTCGCCTGCAAGTGCCATGGCGATCATGACCCGCTGGTTCAGCCCGCCGGATAGAAGATGCGGATAGTCGGACAGGCGCCGGCGCGCGTCGGCGATGCCGACCTGGTCGAGCAGCCGCAGTGCCTCGGCCTCGGCGGCGCGTCCGGCGAGGCCACGATGGAGCCCGAGCGCCTCGACGAGCTGCCGGCCTATGCGATGGCCCGGATTGAGGCAGCTCGACGGATCCAGGAAGATCATGGCGATGCGCTTGCCGCGCACCTGCTCGAGGTCGCTGCGGGCGGCACCGACCAGTTCCTTCCCTTCGAGGCGGACCGAACCCGTCACACGGGCCTTGGTCGGCAGGAGACCGAGCGCGGCCAGCCAGGTCACGCTCTTGCCCGAGCCCGATTCGCCGACGATGCCCAGGGCTTCGCCCGGCGCGATCTCGAGGCTCACCCCGTCGACGGCGCGCGAGTCCCGTGCGCCGCCCGCGAAATCGACGGTGAGATCGCGTACCGAGACGAGGGGAGCCGTCATCGCAGCTTTCTCAGATCGAGAAGTTGTTGGCGCGGAACTCCATGGCGAAGGACGGCGAGGCCTTCCACTTGATATCCTTGCGCTTGGCCGTGAAGGTCGCGTTCTGGTGCAGCACCGTGTAGGCGGGGTCTTCGCGTTCGCAGATCTCGAGCATGCGCTTGAACATCGCCTTGCGTTTGGACATGTCGGTCTCGACCTCCATCGCCACCGAAAGCTTGTTCATTTCCTCGTTGGTCCATTCGCCGACCTGCTGCTGCTGGCCCTGCGGCCCGTGCTGGGCGACGATCGAGGAGATCGGGTCGTTGAAGCCGGCGCTGTTGGACCAGTCGCGCACCGCGCGCGGGCTGTTGACGTCGAAGATCTGCTGCCAGTTCTCCTTCATCTCGATCTGTACGTTGAGGCCGGCAGCACGCCACATCTCGACCAGCACCTGCGCCGTCGACACCTGGTTGGTGTAGTAGTTGTTGAGCAGGCGGTAGGGGATCGGATCGCCCTTGTAGTTGGCCGCCTTCAGCAAGGCCTTGGCCTTGGCGAGGTCGTAGGCCGGCACCGTCCAGTTCTCGACGAACATGGGACCGTAGAATTCCCACTGCAGGCCGGCCGGAACGCGAGTGCGGCCCGACCACAGCGCGTCGACGATCGCCTGACGGTCGATCGCATGGGTGAAGGCCTGGCGGATGCGCGGGTCGGCGAGGCGGGGATGGTTCTTGTCGAACACCGTGATGCGGTGATTGACGATGGTGCTGCCCAGCACCTCGAACTTCGGATTCTTTTCGATGCCCGGGATCTGGTCCGGCGGAACGTCGCAGATGAAGTCGAACTGGCCGGCCAGCAGGCCGTTGATGCGGGTCGCGACCTCGGGCACCACCATGATGCGCACGCTCTTCAGCGGCGGGCGGCCGCCCCAGTAGTCGTCGTGCGCATCGAGGGTCAGCGACTGGTCGGGCACGAACTCCCGCACCTTGTAGGGGCCGGTCGAGACCGGCGCGCGCGCCCAGTCGAGCCAGCTCTTGGACTCCTCGTAGGCGCGGCGCGAGACGATGTCGCTGCCCAGGCGACCGATGCGGCCTTCCATGGTGACGTCCGGCGTGCGGTTGACGAAGCGGACGGTGTACTTGTCGACGGCCTCAACCTTCTCCAGCGCCGGGAACAGGCGCTTGGCCACGGCGGGAACTTCCGGCGGCAGGTTCTTGCCCTGGACCGCATCGCGGATGAGGACCGAGGTGAACAGCGTCTTGTTCGAGGCGATGTCGTAGTCTGGACCGAACATGCGGTCGCGGCTGAAGGTGAAGACCACGTCGTCGGCCGTCAGCTCGTCGCCATTGTGGAACTTCACGCCCTTGCGCAGGGTGAACTCGACGGTGCGCTCGTCGATGCGCTTCCAGCTTTCGGCGAGGCCCGGCATTTCCTCCAGCTTGGCGAGCAGGTCCTGCATGATCAGGCGCTCGAAGATGAAGGAGAAGACGCGCTGGCCGACGTTGGACTGCTCCCGCAGCGGCTCGAGCGCGGCACTGTTGGCGATCTGCTGCACCGCAATGGTGATGGCGGGCCGGCGGTCGGCCTGGCCGATCGCGATGCGCGGCAGGCCGAAGCTGGTGGCGGCGAGGCCGGAAGCGGCGATCAAGGCACGGCGGCGCAGAAACATGGTGAAACCCCTCGAAGTCGAAGGGCGGCACGCTAGGGCGCTTCTGTGAACGAGAGGTTTCCGTTGGGTGACGCTTCGCATGTTGCGGTGCGGTCGTTCATCCACTGCGGTGCAAGTCAGCGAAGTTTACTCAAGGGCTGGGAGAATGGTCGGTTGAGGCGTAGAATCGCCTTGGCAACTCGGGGAGAGAACATGCCTGTCACCAATCGTCTCTACGCAGAATTTCTGGGCACCGCCTGGCTGGTGCTGGGCGGATGCGGCAGCGCCGTGCTTGCCGCCGGCTTTCCGCAGCTCGGCATCGGCTTCGCGGGCGTGGCGCTCGCGTTCGGCCTCACCGTCCTCACGATGGTCTATGCCGTGGGCGGCGTGTCGGGCGGTCATTTCAATCCCGCGGTGACGGTTGGCCTTGCCGTCGCGGGCCGCTTTCCCTTCAGCGAAGTCGTCCAATATGTGGTCGCGCAGGTGCTGGGCGGCATCGCGGGCGCCGCCATCCTCTATGTCATTGCGACCGGCAAGGCCGGGGCCGAGATCGGTAGCTTTGCGACCAACGGCTATGGCGATCACTCGCCCGGCAAGTACGGGCTGGTCTCCGCGCTGGTCATCGAAGTCGTCATGACCTTCGGCTTCGTGACCATCATTCTGGGCGCTACCGACAAGCGCGTCAGCCCCGCGGTGGCGGGCCTCGCGATCGGCCTCGCGCTCACGCTCATTCATCTGGTGACCATTCCGGTGACCAATACGTCGGTGAACCCCGCGCGCAGCACGGCGCCGGCATTGTTCGTGGGTGGGGCGGCCCTGTCGCAGCTCTGGCTGTTCTGGGTGGCGCCGCTGCTGGGGGGCGCGATCGCCGGCGCCGCTTACGGCCTGCTCCGCAGCAAGGACTGACGGGGACGTCTGGACGCAGTAGAGTGGAATTTCAGGTCAAGCCAACGAAGGACGATCCCGCATGTTCATCAAGAAACTGGCCCCGCTCGTCCTGGCGGGGCTCATGCCGCTCGCGGCCGCTGCCCAGCAGAACGTCGAAGTTAAGTTCTCGTTCAAGCAGAATCCCAACAACATCTCCGGCTGCATTCAGGCCGATCCGTCCTTCACGCGCGAGCACACATTCACGATCCTCAACGGTCAGGTCGAGCTGAAGTCGGCGGGCGGCATCGACGTGAAGATGAAGCCGATTCGCCCGGACGTGTATCAGGGCACCTTCAACCTCGGTCGGATGAACCTGATCTATACGGCCGATCTCGGCGCCACGCCGCCGACCCTGGTCGCGCAGAGCCAGGACGGTGGCTGCAAGTGGAATGCGGTGAAAGCCTGACGATTGAGGCGCTTGCATTCGTCTGACGCGTGATGCCGGAAGGGCGGTCGATCCCGTTCAGCGTCACGATCCTGACGCTGATGGCCCTGGTCGTGGTGCCGCTCACGAGCGTGTTGCTGTGGCTCGGCTGGCGTTCCGTCGGTCTGCTTGAACAGCGCAGCGCCGACCAGAGAGTGTCCAATCTCGAGGCGGCCGTGGAAGGCTTCCTCACGAACGGGTTGCATGTGGTGGTCTCGGTCGGCCAGGCACTGGCCGCCGGTCCAAGCTTCAACGCCACGGACAGCCCACTGACTGACGAGGAGCGGCGGCGTCAACTGGTCGCGATGCTGGGACGTCATTCGAGCGTGCAGTCGGCATTCGTCGGCTACGCTGACGGAAGCTTCATCTACGCCGGACGGCCGGGCAGCTTCAGCCTTGCCCAGCGACTCGAGTACGATGCACCGGACGGCGAATCGATCATTGTGCGTGTGATCGAAGCGGGCAAGCCACCGCGCCCGGAGACCTACTGGTTCTATCTGCCCGACGGCAGCTACACCCCCACCCAGACGACGACCTCGTATTTCGATGCCCGT
>CAIYWM010000952.1 GCA_903929895.1 uncultured Alphaproteobacteria bacterium | reverse complement strand
GGAGGGGTGCTAGAGTGGTCGATTAGGACAGTCTCGAAAACTGTTGTGCGTGCAAGCGTACCGTGGGTTCGAATCCCACCCCCTCCGCCATTAACGCCGTGCGTGACTTTCTCCCTTGAAATTCACGCCACCGATAAAGCCCATATGCCGCAAGGGTGGGCGACAAATAGCTAAACCGACTTGCGGCCTCTCGCCGCCGGAAAAGCCGTGTTTCTCTCTCTTCGGGCCCGTTCTCTCCGCCGCAACTAAACCGACCTCCAATCCGGTTTAGTTATTTTCCCCTCGGTTTATCAGCGTTTTACGGAGCCTGCCTTTTGCCGGGTTCGAACTTTCCGCCGGATGGCGAGGGGCACCGGGATCGAATCCTCTCCAATGGTTCGGTCGCCGCGATGACAAATCCCTGTACCGCGCCTCAGCCCGTTGGAAACGCCCACGCCTGGCGCTGCCGATCCCAGCCGGCCGTCACATCCTTGAGCATGGCGTTGACGCTGAGCCCGCGTGGCTGACGTCCGTCGAGAATGGCCGAGACGATGTCGGGCGCGAGGCAGGTGAGGTTCAAGACCCTGCCGACATAGGCGATGGTCACCTTCTCCTGGGCGGCCAGATCGGTGATCGATCTGGCCTTGCCGCTCTCGATCCGCCGCCGCCAGCGATGCGCCTTGATCAGCAGCTTCAGCATGGTGTCGTCGACCGCGGGCGGGGGCGATAGGGGAGAGGTGACGCCGTCGGGCGCCAGGATCAGCCTGCGACCTCCGCGCCGCTTGAACTGCACGGGAATATGGATGGTGAGGGTCGTGACCTCGACGGAGGGCGGGCGGGTCATGCCGCGACCCCGAGCCCGGCCGGCTTCAGTTCATCGGCCAGGCTACGCATGCCCTCGGCACGCAGGGTGATAGCGAACCCGCTCGGCTTGATCACGATGCGCTCGATCAGCAGGTGGAGAATGCGCTGCTGCTCGGCGGGGAACAGCTCGGACCAGATCGTCTCGAGCCGTCCGAGGGCGGCGACGATGTCGCGCTCACGCCCGGCCGGGTCGCCGGCATCATCGAGGCTGGCCGCCGCGGCGATGGTTTGGGCGGCGATCTCGGGCGTCCTGAATATGCCCTGCATCTGCGCCAGCACCAGCGTCTCGGCCTCTCCGGCGGCGACCGAGCGCACGGGACAGGTGGCATGGCCGTTCCTGATGGCGCTGGTGCAGAGGTAATAGCGGTAGAGCCGGCCGCGGCGGCGGGTGTGGCTCGGCGTCATGGCTTTGCCGCAGCAGCCGCATTGCATGAGCCCCTTGAGGGGGGCCGGGGTGGCGGCACGGGTCCGGCTGGCGCGCTGGCGGCTGTTGGTCGCAAGCACGCTGCGCACGCGGTCCCACGTCTTGCGTTCGACGATTGCCTCGTGCTCGCCGGGATGGCTCTCGCCCTTGTGGACGGCGTCGCCGATATAGACCCGGTTGCCCAGCAGCTTGTAGAGGAAGCCCTTGTCGATCGGCCGGCCCAGCCGAGCGCGGCCGCTCTGGGTGGTCCAGGATTTTGTTCGATGACCGGCCTCGGCGAGTTCCTGGGCCAGCACGGTGGCGGAGCCGATGGCCAGGAAACGGTCGAAGATCAGCCGGACCAGTGCCGCCTCGGCGGGATTGACGACCAGCTTGCGGTTGCGCACGTCGTAGCCGAGTGGCGGTACGCCGCCCATCCACATGCCGCGCTTGCGCGAGGCGGCGACCTTGTCGCGTATCCGCTCACCGATAACCTCGCGTTCGAACTGGGCGAAGGACAGCAGGATATTCAGCGTCAGCCGTCCCATGCTGGTCGTCGTGTTGAAAGACTGCGTGACGCTGACGAAGGTGACGCCACGGCGGTCGAACACTTCAACGAGCTTGGCAAAATCCATCAGCGCCCGGCTGAGGCGATCGATCTTGTAGACGACCACGACATCGACGCGACCACCTTCGATATCGGCGAGCAGGCGTTTCAGCGCCGGGCGTTCCAGATTGCCGCCGGAGAAGCCGCCGTCCTCGTAGCGGTCGGCGATTGCGATCCAGCCTTCGTGCCGCTGGCTCTCGATGTAGGCGAGCCCGGCATCGCGCTGCGCATCGAGCGAGTTGAACTCCTGCTCCAGCCCGTCCTCGCTCGACTTGCGGCAATAGACGGCGCAGCGGGTCTTTCGTTTGAGCGTGGGGGTCATTGCGCGCGTTCCCGCTTTGCCGGGTTGGGCAAGCCGAAGAACGCCCAGCCATTCCACCTCGTGCCCGTGATATGGCAGGCGATGGCCGAGAGCGATTTGAACAAGCGGCCGGCATATTCGTAGCCGCCATCGACGACGACGGCCTCGTGGGCGACGTCCTGGTATTCGCGGATCAACCTTGTGCCGATCAGCAGCCGCTGTGCTGTGCCGGCATGGACGCTCCTGGCGCGGCCGGTTCCTTTGCCTGCCGGCAGATCGTCGACCAGCGCATCGAGCCGCTTCTGGTAATCCGCCGCCAGCCCGCCGTAGGTCAGCTCCTGGATCCGATGTCCCAGTCCGCGCACCAGAAACCCGCGCCGGTACGCCGGCGGCTCCACCCCGAAATACTCGGTCCACATCACCTTCAGTTCGTCCTGCGATCGGTCTTGGAGATCGGCGATCTGGCGCAGGATTGGCGTTGTCATGGCGTCTCTCTCCGGGCGTTTTGCGCGGCCCCATGACCGCTTCCTTCGGCCGGTAAGTCGAGGGAAACGTCTCCGGTCGCGCGGCCGTGGCGCGGTGGCGTAGCGGCCATGCGATTGCGTCCGCGCAAGAAACCCACGGCGAGGAGCCGGCCAATCTCGGCCAGGCGCTCGTCGGCGGTCATGGCATCTGGGGATAACGGATTAGCGATCTGCACGGTGAGCCTAGGTATTGAGGTTTGAGGGGCTCTCTCCTCTACCCATCGACGTTTCAGGACGTCCCACGCCCCTCTCGATCGAGCTTGTTGTCCACAGATAATGAGAACAATATTAGAACATCGGTGGCGCTCAAGGGGTGACTGGAATGGCCCAAAACCTGAAGAAATTCGCTAACGCTCGGTTTGTCAGGACGATCGATCTCAGTCTCCTGCGGCGCCTCCTCGAACGCCATGCCGACGCGCTGCCGGGCTTGGACCTCGCGATTCTCGATGGCGATTCGGATGCTGCGCGGAAGGCATTGCTCCAGTTCTTTTCCGGGCCGGAAGACAGTCACCCCAGCAGCCTGGTCGTCGATCTCCATCTCATCGCGGAGCTTGGGACGGCCAACGGCCAGCAGCTGCTTTTGGATCAGGCGCGCCGGCTCCATGTCCCGATCCAGCCGGCAAACGACAACGATGGCGACGCAGAAGCGCGGCAGGAACCCAAGCAGTTCGCGCTGCAGATGTTCCTTGACCACCCCAACGTGTTCAACGCCGCGTCGGATATGCTGAGCTACACGACGCTCTC
>CAIYWM010000951.1 GCA_903929895.1 uncultured Alphaproteobacteria bacterium | reverse complement strand
CGGCAGGGAGTCACCCATCTCGCCTTCGAGTTCGGCGCGCGGCACGAGGGCAGCCACCGAGTCGATCACCAGCACGTCGATGGCGCCGGAACGCACCAGCGTGTCGGCGATTTCGAGCGCCTGTTCCCCGGCGTCGGGCTGCGAGATCAGCAGGTTGCCGATGTCGACTCCCAGCTTCTTGGCATAGCCCGGATCGAGCGCATGCTCGGCGTCGATGAAGGCGCAGGAGCCGCTCTTCTTCTGCGCTTCCGCGATGACATGCAGGGCGAGCGTGGTCTTGCCCGAGCTTTCCGGACCGTAGATCTCGACGATGCGCCCCTTGGGCAGGCCGCCGATGCCGAGCGCGATGTCGAGGCCCAGCGAGCCGGTCGAGATCGATTCGATTTCCAGCGCCTCGCGCTGGCCCAGCTTCATGATGGAACCCTTGCCGAAGGCGCGCTCGATCTGGGCGAGAGCGGCGTCCAGCGCCTTGTTCTTGCTTTCCATGCCTTCTTTTTCGACCACCTTGAGCATCGCCGACATTGGCTTTCTCCTTCTTCCCATGCCCCTGTCAGGAGCGGCAATGCGGATAAGTCCGCCTCAGGTTCGAATGTCTGATGGCGCCAATGTACCCATTTTGTTCCAACTGACAATGAAACAAATAACCCTCTGATAAAACTAATGTTCTTGACACAAGTTCTAGATACGTTCCCTGTGGGTTATCCCCGCTGCGGGACAGTTTCTCTCATGCCCAGCAGCGCGCCGCGTCGCATTCAACGCAGCCTTCCTCCGGCCCGTGCAGGAAAATCGTGGGCTGCCGCCGCATCGCGTCGACCGCGAGACCAACGATATCGCGGGCACGCGCAGGCCGCGCGGTGGCGTGCACTACGGGGCCCCTCCGCCTGCAGGTCCCAGGCCCGCAGCCAGTCGCAGGCCAGGGCAAAGCGCTGGCAGCAATGATCGTTCCCGACATAGTCGGCCCGCACGCGCCTGCGCTGCTGCATCACCATGGAGTGCCGCGGGATGCCGCACGACACCCGTTTGCCGCCAGAAAAGATCGGCCGTCACGCCCAGCGCGAGCAGCTGGCCGACGATTTCATTCCGACTGAACGTCGGCACGCCGCGGTCTATCTGGGCCCGAGCAGCCCGCCCGCCTTGAGCCCTGCGATGCCCGCAGGGTCGTAGCCGATCTCCGCCAGCACCTCGTCATTGTGCTGGCCGATCTCCGGCGGATTGGAGACCAGCGGCGGCCGCCAGCCGATCATCTGGAAGGGCAGCAGCGGCAGCCGGGTCTGCACGCCGCCCGGCAGGGTCGTCGGCGCCAACGAGCCGTTGGCCAGCAGGTGCGGATGGTCGAGCAGGTCCTGCGGCCGGGCGACGGGCGCGAAGGAAATATCGGCATCGAGGCACATCTGCTCGAGGGCCTCCTTGGTGTAGGCCTTGAACACCGCGGCGACCTTCGGCACCAGCCAAGGCCGGGCCTCGATGCGCAGGTTGTTGGTCGCGAGCTTCGGGTCGGCCGCCAGCTCGGGCTGCTTGAAGAACTCGCAGAAGCGCTTCCACTGGCCGTCGCTGGTGATGCCGACGAAGATCTGCAGATCGTCGGCCGTATTGAAAATCTCGTAGATGGCCCACGAGCTCACCCTCTCCGGCATCGGTGGCGGCGCGGCGCCGTTGATCGCCGTGATCGCGAGGTGCTGGCCCATCAGGAAGACGACCGATTCGAACAGCGCGCTCTCGACCAGACCACCCTTCCCCGTGCGGTCTCGCTGCTTCAGCGCCAGCACGGTCCCGAAGGCGCCGAACATGCCGCCCACGATGTCGATCACCGAGGTGCCGGCGCGCAGCGGCCGGCCACTGGGGCCGGTCATGTAGGCAAGCCCGCCCATCATCTGCACGACCTCGTCGAGCGCCGGCCGCTTCTCGTAGGGCCCCGGCAGGAAGCCCTTGAGCGCGCAATAGACGAGGCGCGGATTGATCTTCTCGAGATCCGCCGGCCCCAGCTTGCGCTTGGCCATCGAGCCTGGCGCGAAGTTCTCGATCAGCACGTCGGCCTTTTCGAGCAGCTTCACGAGCACCTTGCGGCCCTCAGGCGAATCCGCGTCGAGCGCCAGGCTCTTCTTGTTGCGGTTGAAGTAACCGAAGAAGCCGGCGCCGAAGCCGCGCAGCTTGCGCGTGCGATCACCGTCGACGGGCTCGACCTTGATCACCTCGGCACCGAGGTCGGCCAAGATCATGCCGCAGGAAGGGCCCAGGATGGTGTGGGTGAGTTCGACGACGCGGATGCCCTTGAGGGGTGGTTCAAACGATGAGGTCATACCCCATCAGATACCTCACCCCGCCGGGGCGAGCCACGTGTCGATATCCTTGGTGAGCGGCAGACCGGCCGCCTCGGCGAGGACACGATGCCCCACGCCGGCGCCGACCATGAAAGCTTCCTGGTGCGGCAGCGCATTGGCCTTGAGCATCGCGCGGATGGCCGGCCCGTCATGGCCCCAGCCGACCGCCTCGACCTTGCCGTCGAAGGCGCGGTTGAGAAGGCTGAGGAAACTGGCGCGCTCCTCGTCCGACAGGCCCGGCACGGCGTCGATGTCGCCCAGCACGAACAGCCGGCCCCGGAACTTCGCCACCAGGGCCGCCACGGAATTGCGCGGTTCGACGATGATTTCGCCCTTCGGACCGCGGCGCACGCGGGCAGCCAGCGACAGCGGGATCACGGCGGCGCCGAGATGGGCGCCCGAATCCATGATCACGGAGGTGAGTTCACGATAGGTGATCCCAAGCCGGTCGGCCCGCTTGAGCCGCATCATCGCGACTTCGGGCTTGGGCGTCTTCCAGGCCTTGGCGGCGGCACGACGCCACACCCAGGCCTCCCAGGACATGTCGAAGGTCGGGCCGTTGTTGTGCCCGATGCCGGGACGGCGTAGCAGAACCTCGACATTTGCGTGCCGGGCCGCAAGACGGTCGAAACGATCACCCATTGCGCTTACTGTAACGCAAATTCAGTGCCGGAATCGAGGAGCGAGGCGTGGACGATTTTCAGGTCGATGTACTGGTAGTAGGTGCGGGTAACGCGGCGGCGTGTGCGGCCCTGGCGGCGCGCGAGACGGGCGCGTCGGTCGCCATGCTGGAGGCGGCTCCCGAGGCCGAGCGCGGCGGCAACAGCACCTACACCGCCGGCGCCATGCGCGTGGTCTTCCACGGCGTCGACGACCTGGTCCAGCTCTACGACCTCACCGAGGACGAGAAGCGCGACGTCGATTTCGGCAGCTACACCGCAGACGAGTATCTCGACGATATGGGCCGGGTGACCAACTACCGCTGCGACCCTGAACTGACCGACATCCTGATCGGCCGGAGCTTCGAGACAATGAAGTGGATGCGCTCCAAGGGCGTGCGCTTCCAGCCCTCCTACGGCCGCCAAGCCTTCAAGGTGAATGGCAAGTACAAGTTCTGGGGCGGCCTCGCGGTCGAAGCCTGGGGCGGCGGGCCGGGCCTGGTCGATCTCGAGCACAAGGCCGCCATCAAGGCCGGCATCCCCATCCACTACGAGACGGCGGCGGTGTCGCTGATCGAGGAAGACGGCGTCGTGCGCGGCGTCATCGCCCGCCACAAGGGCCGCAAGGTCAGGATCGGCGCCAAGGCGGTCGTGCTGGCCTGCGGCGGCTTCGAGAGCAATGCCGAGATGCGCACCCGCTATCTCGGCCCGACCTGGGATCTGGCGAAGGTGCGCGGCACCCGCTTCAACACCGGCGCCGGCATCAACATGGCGCTGGCGATCGGCGCCAAGCCGCACGGCAACTGGTCGGGCGGCCATGCCGTCGGCTGGGACATGAACGCACCGGAATTCGGCGACCTCGATGTCGGCGACAATTTCCAGAAGCACTCCTATCCGCTCGGCATCATGGTGAACGCCAACGGGCTGCGCTTCGTCGACGAGGGCGCGGACTTCCGCAACTACACCTACGCCAAGTACGGCGCCGTGATCCTGGCTCAGCCGCAGCAGTTCGCGTGGCAGATCTTCGACTCGAAGGTGCTCGACAAGCTGCGCGACGAATACCGCATCAAGCGCATGACCAAGGTCCGCGCCGACACGATCGAGGAGCTGGCGAAGAAGCTGGAAGGCGTCGACGAGCAGCAGTTCCTGAAGACCATCAAGGAATGGAACGCGGCGGTGATGACCGAGGTGCCGTTCAATCCGGCCATCAAGGACGGTCGCGGCACGCGGGGCCTCGCCGTGCCGAAGACGAACTGGGCCAACACGATCGACCAGGGTCCGTTCGAGGCCTACGCCGTGACCTGCGGCCTCACCTTCACCTTCGGCGGGCTGAAGATCAGCAACGAGGGCGAGGTCGAGAACACCGACGGCCACGCGATACCGGGCCTGTTCGCGGCGGGCGAGCTGGTCGGTGGCTTGTTCTACCACAACTATCCCGGTGGCACGGGCCTGGTCTCCGGCGCGGTGCTGGGCAAGCTCGCGGGCGACGGCGCCGGCCGCTACGTGGCGGGCAAAAACTAGGCGCCCGCTTGCTGCGGAGCGAAATTGGCTTCAAGGTCTTGGCAAAATGAGGTTGCGCGACGCGGACAACCGCGCGCGGCACTAGGAGGAAATACATGTTCCCAATCACCCGTCGTCACGCCCTGGCCCTCGGCGGCTCATCGCTGTTGCTGCCGTCCGCCGCGCGCGCCCAGGCCAACTGGCCGGCAGGTCCGGTGACCTTCGTCGTCGGCTACGCCGCCGGCGGCAGCACGGACATCAATGCCCGCGAGCTCGCGCACGTCATGACCCCGGTCATCGGCCAGCAGATCATCATCGACAACAAGGGGGGTGCCGCCGGCTCGATCGGCCTGCGCGCCGTCGCGAACGCCAAGCCCGACGGCCAGACCCTGTTCGTCGCCGTGGGCACCAACGTGATCATCAACCCGCACGTCCAGAAGGGCATGATCGACACCCTCGCCACCCTCGCGCCGGTCTGCCAGATCACGGATTACCAGTACGTCCTCGTCGTGGGTAACTCGGTGCCGGTGAAGAACGCGGCCGAGTTGGTGGCGATGGCCAAGAAGGATCCCGAGAAGCTCACGTTCTCGTCGTCGGGCGTGGGCGGCAATAACCACCTCGCCGGTGCGCTGTTCGCGGAAGCAGCCGGGATCAAGATCACCCACGTGCCTTACAAGGGCACGGGACCGGCGGTGGCCGACGTGATCAGCGGTCAGATCACCATGAACTTCTCGTCGCTGCCGCCCGCGGTTTCCCAGGTGAAGGGCGGCAACCTCAAGGCGCTGGCGGTGACGGGCAACAAGCGCGTCAGTTCCATGCCCGACGTGCCGACCCTGAAGGAACAGGGGATCGACGTCGTCGTCACCAGCTGGCAGGGCCTGTTCGCCCCGGCCAAGACGCCGCCCGACATCCTCGACAAGATCGACAAGGCGACCAAGGAAGCGATGAAGAATCCCAAGTGGCAGGAGGCGCTGGCGCGCGACGGGCTGGAGATGCCGCCCGACCGCACCCGCGCACAGTTCGCCAAGTTCGTCGGCGAAGAACACGCCTTCTGGGGCAAGAAGCTGCGCGAGCTCAACGTCCAGATGGAGTAGCGGTCGCGGACCGCTTTACTCCGGTGTCCGTGCCTCCGCCTGTATACGCCGCCGCACCTCGCCCAGTGCCCTGAGGCGCTCGACATCCTCAGGCTTCACGCGCCCATAGCGCGGGCGCCAGTCGTCGTCGGACGGCCAGAGCACATCCGATCGCCGTGTGGTGCGCGGCGCGTCGGCATCGCGCAGCAGAGCCAGCGCCTGCCCCGCGATCGTGCGCTGCAGGTCCTGTCGCCCCGGAGGGCCACACGGATTGCCCAGCGGGAAATCCGTGAACAGGAAGCGCGGCACGCCGCAGTATTCGACGATATCCAGCGCGGAACCGACGATCACGGTCGGCATTCCGTTGGCTTCGAGATGACGTGCGACCAAACTCACGGTTTGGTGGCAGACGGGTCAAAGCGGCGAGAGCAGCGCCACTTCGGCGCCATCGGCGCGCAATCGCGCCAGAACCTGCGGCGCGTCGATCTCCATCGTCTTGCGCTGGCTGTATTCGGTCGGCACGCCATGAAAACGCGCGGCCAGACCGCCGACCGTGCCTTCAGCCACCCGCTCCTGCAGGGCCTCGATCGGCAGGAAGCTGGCCCGGTCGTCGGTATGGGTCGATTCCTTGTCCCAGGCGAGGTTGCCGGTGAAGAGAGTGGCCGGCGCCGGCGAGACCGCCCCCGACCAGACCTGCCGTTTGCCGGAGACATCGCGATTGCCGAGATCCGGCGGGCTCGCCGTCGTGACGAGTCCGATCCTGGCCTGCGACAGCGGCTTGGACAGACGCGCGAACGGCACGTCGTCGAAGCGCGCCCAGACATAATCCGACGGATAGCCGAGCGCGCGATAGTAGGCTCTCGTGCGGTCCATATAGCGGACAGTGTCGGTCATGGCTCGCTCCCGGCAGTTTCCATGGTTGGGCTGCCAGTCTAGCCGCGTTTCGGCACCATGCAGAAGCCCTGCGCCTCGATGCCGAGCGCGGGATTGAACTTGGAGCGGAAGTTTTCCATGGCGATGGCCGCCGTCAGCTCGACGATCTGGGCCTCGGTGTAGTGCTGCTTGAGCTGGTCGACGAGCGCGTCGTCGACCTTGCGGTCGGTGTAGGTGATCCGCTCGGCATATT
>CAIYWM010000950.1 GCA_903929895.1 uncultured Alphaproteobacteria bacterium | reverse complement strand
GGACCGGTCGATCCCGGGCTCGACGGCCATCGCGACGGCGGCGGCCTCTTCACCCTGCGTCTCTACGAATCGCTGAAGCCCACCATCGCTGCCTGCAACGGACCGGCGGTCGGCGTCGGCATCACGATGCAGCTCGCCATGGACATCCGCCTCGCCTCCGAGGCGGCCCGCTACGGCTTCGTATTCACGCGCCGCGCCATCGTCATGGAAGCCTGCTCGAGCTGGTTCCTGCCGCGCCTCGTGGGCCCGCAGCAGGCACTGGAATGGGTGATGACGGGTCGCGTTTTCTCCGCCGAGGAGGCGCTGAGCGGCCGGCTCGTGCGCTCCGTTCACAAGCCCGACGACCTGCTGCCGGCCGCCTATGCGCTGGCCCGCGAGATCGCCGACAACACCGCGCCGGTGTCGGTCGCGCTGAACCGCCAGATGATCTGGAAGATGATGGGCGCCGACCATCCGATGGAAGCGCACAAGGTCGATTCCAAGGGCATCTACTCGCGCGGCAAGTCCGAAGACGTGAAGGAAGGCGTGACCGCCTTCCTCGAGAAGCGCCCGGCCCGCTTCCCCATGAAAGTGAGCGACGGCATGCCGTCCTACTTCCCGTGGTGGCAGGAGCGCAAGTTCAGCTAGCCGCGCTCCCTCCGTGACCGGCGGCGGTTGCCGCGCCGCGCGCCTTGCGGCAAGCTTCCGGAAAACAAGCATGTCACGGAGGAAACGATGACCAAGCTGCAGATGCGGCGCCGGACCCTGCTGGCGGCCGCCCCGATCGTACTGGCGGCCCCGCATGTCGCGCGGGCGCAGGCCAAGCCCGAGAAGAGCAAGGTCATCCTGGCCGTCGGCGGCAAGTCGGCGCTCTATTACCTTTCGCTGACCATCGCCGAGCGCAAGGGCTTCTTCAAGGAAGCTGGCATCGACGTCGAGATCAACGACTTCCAGGGCGGCGCCAAGTCGCTGCAGGCCCTGATGGGCGGCAGCGCCGACGTGGTCGCCGGCGCCTACGAGCACACGATCCGCATGCAGCAGCGCGGCCAGGACGTCACGGGCTTCGCCCTGATCGGCCGTGGCATGCAGATCTGCATCGCCTTGCGGAATGACGTGGCCGCCAGGGTAAAGGGGCCGGCCGACATCAAGGGCATGAAGTTCGGCGTCACGGCGCCGGGCTCCTCGACCCACATGCTGCTGAATTTCTGGGCGGCCAAGGGCGGCTTGAAGGCCAGCGATGTGGTGGCGATCGGTGTCGGCGCCGGCGCCTCGGTCATCGCTGCGGTCGAGAAGGGCGAGGTCGACGGCGTGTCCCAGACCGATCCCGCGCTCACCATCCTGACCGACAAGAACCTGGTGAAGGTCGTCGTCGACACGCGCACGACCAAGGGCAATCAGGAGGTATTCGGCGGCGCCTTTCCGGCGGCCAGCCTCTACTCGCAATCCGACTTCATCAAGAAGAACCCGGGCACGACGCAGGCGCTGGCCACCGGCATCGTGCGCGCCAACCAGTGGCTGCAGGCGGCTTCGCCGGCCGACGTCGCCAATGCCGTGCCCGAGGGCTACCTGCTGGGCGACCGGGCCGTCTACGAGAAGTCGTTCGCCGGCGTCCGTGAGACGATCTCGCCCGACGGCACCATGCCCGCCGGCGCGATGGAGAATTGTCTGAAGTTCCTGGCCGAGAGCGATCCCGCCATCAAGCCAGCGGCGGTGAAGCTCGCGGACACCTGGAACAACGAATTCGCCCAGCGTGCCGCCAAGCGCAGCTGACCTGACGTGACGACCACGAAGGACGTGCCGGCGCTGGCGCTGGCCGATATCACCTGCCGCTTCGCTGCCCGCGACGATGCGAGCCAGGCCTACACGGCGGTTGCGAATGCGACTCTAAACGTTGCGCGGGGTGAGTTCGTGTCGGTGGTCGGGCCGACCGGTTGCGGCAAGTCCACCCTGCTTAATGTGGCGGCGGGGCTACTGGAGCCGTCTTCGGGCACCGTCGAAGTGTTCGGCGAGAGGTTGCTGGCGGGCAATGGCGTGAACCGGCGGGCGGGCTACATGTTCCAGGCCGATGCGCTGATGCCGTGGCGCACGGGCATCGACAATGTGATCGCCGGCCTCGAATTCCGCGGCGTCCCGCGGGCCGAGGCGGTCGCGCAGGGGGAGGCGTGGCTGCGCCGCGTCGGTCTGGCAGGGTTCGGCGACCGCTATCCGCACCAGATGTCGGGCGGCATGCGCAAGCGCCTCGCGCTCGCCCAGACGCTGATCCTCAGTCCCGACATCCTGCTGATGGACGAGCCCTTCTCGGCGCTCGACGTGCAGACCCGTCAGCTCATGGAGAACGAGCTGTTGGCGCTGTGGGCCGAGGACCGAAAGTCGGTGCTGTTCATCACCCATGACCTCGAGGAGGCCATCGCGCTCTCCGACAGAGTGGTGGTCCTGTCGGCCGGCCCGGCGACCCGGCCGATCGGCGATTTCAAGGTCGACCTGCCGCGGCCGCGCGACGTCTCGGAGATCCGCATGACGCCCGCCTTCCTCGACCTGCATCGCGAGATCTGGGCGGCGATGAAGGAAGAGGTGCTGAAGGCCTACGAACAGCAGAAGGCGATCTGAGATGCGGCTCAGGACCCTGCAACTGCTGCTCCTCGGCCTGTTGATCGTGGCCTGGTACGTCATGACGGCGCCCGGGCTGATCCCGCCCTTCTATTTCGACAAGGCCAACCGCGCCGCCTTCTTCTTCGGTGAGCCGCAGAAGGTCTTCTGGGTGATCGTCGACTGGTTCGCGAGCGGCGAGATTTTCCCCCATCTCGGCATCACCCTGCTCGACACGGCGCTGGGCTTCACGATCGGCGCGGCGGCGGGGCTCGGCATCGGTCTTTGGCTGGCACTTTCGCCCACCGCCTCGGCGATCACCGATCCCTACATCAAGGGCTTCAATTCGATGCCGCGCGTCGTGCTGGCGCCGATCTTCGCGGTCTGGTTCGGCCTCGGCATCTGGTCGAAGGTGGCGCTGGGCGTGACGCTCGTCTTCTTCGTGGTTTTCTTCAACGTCTATCAGGGCGTGCGCGAGGTCAGCCCCAACCTGATCGCCAATGCCCGCATGCTGGGCGCCTCACAGCGCCAGCTCCTGCGCTCGATCTACTTGCCGAGCGCCATGAGCTGGGTTTTCGCCAGCCTGCACAACGCGGTGGGCCTGGCCTTCGTGGGGGCCGTGGTCGGCGAATATCTCGGCTCATCGATGGGCGTCGGCTACCTGATCCTCCAGGCCGAGGGCACGTTCGACATCAACACCGTGTTCGCCGGTATCCTGGTCCTCACGGCCTGCGCCCTTGTGCTCGACAGCCTGGTTGGGGTCGTCGAGCGCCGCCTGATGACCTGGCAGCCCAAGGCCGGGCAGACGGAGAAGGTCTGAATTCCTATCTGCCGGTAAACCTCGCCGCCCGCTTCTCGAGATAGTGGGCGACGCCCTCCTTGAAGTCGGAGGTCTGAAAGGACAGTTCCATCTCGTGATTCGCCTGGGTCGTGGCCTCGGCCAGCGTCTGGAACTGGGCCTCCCACAGCTGGCGCTTCATCACCGCCACCGAGCGCGGCGAGACCGTGTTGGCCAGCAGGGTTGCGTAGGCGCGGGCCTCGGCCAGCAGCTTGTCGTCGGGGATCACCCGGTTCACCAGGCCCATCGCGAGCGCCTCGGGCGCGCGGAACTTGCGGGCCGAGCAGAGCAGGTCGAGGGCAGTCGGCAGGCCGACCAGCCGCGGCAGCAGCCAGCTGACCCCGTGCTCGGCGATCAGGCCACGCTGGGCGAAGGCGGTGGTGAAGACCGCCGATTCGCCCGCGAAGCGCAGGTCGGCGTAGAGCGGGATCACCATGCCGAGGCCGGCGGCCGGGCCGTTGATCGCCGCGATGATGAACTTCGGGATCGCCGGAAAATAGGAATAGTTCATCCTGAACTCGGGCAGCGTGCTGCCACCGGAAAGTCCCTCCTGGGCCTTGGTGGACCTGTCGGCCGAGGCCCCCGAGCCGATCGCCTGGAGGCCGCCCATGTCGGCTCCGGCACAGAAACCGCGACCCGCACCGGTCAGGATGATGGCTCGCACCTCAGGATCGGCGCCGGCCTCGTGCATGGCGTCCTTGAGGTCGAGATGCATCTGCCGGGTCCAGGCATTGAGCCTCTCGGGACGGTTCAGGGTGATCGTGCAGATGCGCTCCGCGACGTCGTAGAGAACGGTCTCATACGCCATATGGGGGGCTCCTCCTGTGCATTCTTGTGAGTGGCATGATGGGCAAAAGGCCGCGACGATACAAACGCGGAGGATAGCTATCGAGCAGACACGCGTGCGTTTCTGGTCAATATTGCAGTTGAAGCGAAGTAAAATGAAACAGAGGCGGTAAATGGCAAAGCTAGAGTTCGCCCACCCCAGCGAGATGCAGAAGCACGTGGGAGAGGAAATCGGCGTGAGCGAGTGGGTCGAGATCACTCAGGAGCGGATCAACCTCTTCGCCGATGCAACCGGCGACCATCAATGGATCCATGTCGACGTCGAGCGGGCGAAGAAGGACATGCCGGGCGGCAAGACCATCGCCCACGGGTTCCTGACCCTGTCGCTGATCCCGATGCTCAGCCAACAGATTTCGCACATCAACAACGTGCGCAACGGCATCAACTACGGCTGCAACAAGGTGCGTTTCACCAGTCCGGTCCCGGCCGGCTCGAAGGTACGGGCGCGCGCCAAGCTGATCGCGGCCGATCCGATGGACAAGGGCGGCGTGCGCCTGACCAACCAGGTCACCATCGAGATCGAAGGCCAGGAGCGTCCGGCCTGCGTGGCCGAGACCATGTCCATCGTCTACGGCACCTGAGGGACCGCGTTTGCTGACACGCGAGGACCTGACGTCGGAGCGGATCGACCAGATCGTCGCCGACGCCCGAGCCGCCGGCTACGACTTCTTCCTGTCGTCGCCGGAGCGCGAGGCCAGCCTCAACGAGGCCTTGCTCGACCGTCCGCCGGGTGAGGAGACCTGGGTTTTCGCCTACGGCTCGCTGATGTGGAATCCGGCCCTCGAGTATGCCGAGGTCCAGCCCAGCAAGGTGGAAGGCTGGCGTCGCTCCTTCTGCTTCTGGACGCTGATGGGCCGGGGCACGCCCGAACTGCCGGGTTTGATGCTGGCGCTGGCCGATGGCGGAGAGTGCGAGGGCATTGCCTATCGCCTGTCGCCCGAACTGGTGCGGCAGGAACTCGGCCTGCTGTGGAACCGCGAGATGCTGGCGGGCGTCTACAAGCCGCGCTGGGTGCCGACGAAGCTGCGGGACGGGCGCACCGTCAGCGCCGTTACCTTCGTCGTCGAGACGGGTCACTGTCAGTATTGCGGCGATCTGCCGATCGAGCGCGCCGCCTACCACATCGCCTTCGCCGAGGGCCGCCGGGGCGCCTGCCGCGAGTACCTGTTGAACACGGCGGAGCATGCGCGATCGCTGGGCATCCACGATCCCTATCTCGAGGAGCTGGTGACCCGTGTCGTCCGGCTGCGAGAGGAACAGGTGCCCGCCACCGCCTTGGCCTGACGCCTGTTCGTCGGAGCGGGGGACGCACTCGCCTCTCGGACGCCGCTGAACCGTCGAGGGTGCGGCGTCGCAGGGCGTATGACATAGTCGCGCCGTGTCCGCCCTCGTTGCCCGCTGGCTCGCGCTGCCGCCGAATTTGCGCGGGATTTTCTGGGTCGCTTTCTCGGGCGTCCTGTTCGCCCTGCTCAACGTCTTCACGCTGATCCCGGCGCAGCATCTCAATCCCTACGTGATGGCCTTCCTGCGCTATTTCTTCGGCGCGCTGTTCCTCGTGCCGATTGTAATGCGCCTTGGCCTCTATCGCTCGCTGCACACGAGGCGGCTGCCCCTGCACATCACGCGCGGCGCCATCCATACCGCGGGCATGATGCTGTGGTTCGTGGCGCTGCCGCTCACCACCCTGGCCGAGATCACGGCGCTGGGCTTCACCGGGCCGATCTTCGTCACGATCGGCGCTGCGCTGTTCCTCTCCGAGAAGGTGCGGCTGCGGCGCTGGATCGCCGTCATCGTGGGTTTCATCGGCGCCATGATCATCATCCGGCCGGGTTTCGGCGACATCCATATCG
>CAIYWM010000949.1 GCA_903929895.1 uncultured Alphaproteobacteria bacterium | reverse complement strand
GCCGGAGCGGTCGTGATCGTCGTAGCTGTCACGGGATTCGTGGGCTGGCGTCAGTACGATCGGGCGCAGCGGGCTGCAGCGAGCGCCACCTATTCGGCCGCGCTGGCGCAGATCGCGACGGATCCGGCCGCAGCGCGCACCGAACTGGAGAAGCAGGCGGCCAACGCGCTCCAGCCCTACCGTTCTCTGGCGGCGCTCACCGCCGCGCAGCTCCGCGCCACCCTCGAGGAGCAGGTAACCGCGCTCTCGTCGGTGGCCCCCAGCCTGTCGGCGAGCGAACTCAGCGACCTCGCGCTGGTGATCGCCGCCTTCAAGAGCATCGACACGCCCAAGGCCGAGGAAATGGTCGCCAGGCTCGAGCCGCTTGCCGCTCCTGGCCGCCCGTTTGGTCTGAGCGTGCGCGAGCTTCAGGCGATGCTGGCCGTGCGCAAGGGCGATACCAAGCGCGCGAAGGAATTGTGGAACGAGATCGCCAAGGATCCGGCCGTGCCGCAGGGCACGTCGCAGCGGGTCACGGCAATGCTCAATCTCCACGGCGGCGCGGAGGCTAAGTAATCCGATGTCGAGCGTGTTGCGCGTGGTTGATCCCCGTTTCCTTCTCGCCGCCGCCCTGCTGGTGGTCTCCCTTTCCGGCTGCGATATTCTAGACAAGAAGAAGACGCCGCTGCCCGGCGAGCGCGTTTCCGTGCTGGGCGATCGCAAGGACCTCGAGCCCGACAGCGATGTCGCGAACATGCAGGTCGTGCTGCCGCCGCCGACGGTGAACGAGTCCTGGCCTCAGTCTGGCGGCTTCGCGCACAATGCCATGCACAACCTGGCGATCGGGGCCTCGCCGCAGATCATCTGGACCGCCGACGTCGGGTCGGGCAGCAGCTCGACCCGCATCCTTACGACGCCGCCGGTCGTCGCCGAAGGCAAGGTGTTTGCCAAGGACGCGCAGGGCACCGTCTCGGCCTTCAACGCCGACACCGGCGCCCTGCTGTGGCGGGTCACCCTGGCGCCGGAGAAGGCGCGCGACTCCGACGAATTCGGCGGCGGCCTCGCCTATTACGGCGGGAAGCTGTTCGTGACGACGGGCTTCGCCATGGTCTATTCGCTCGACCCGAACACCGGCAAGGAGGAGTGGAACTCGGGCGTCAGCGCGCCGGTCCGGGGAGCGCCGCTGGTGTTCAACGACCGGGTCTTCGTCATCGCCATCGACAACAAGCTGCATGCGCTCGCCGCTTCCGACGGCTCCGACCTGTGGCAGTTCCCCGGTCTGCAGGAATCGTCGGGATATGTCGGCGGCAACAGCCCGGCGGGCTCGGGCGACACCGTTGTCGCGCCGTTTACGTCGGGAGAGGTCGTTGCGCTGCGCGCCGACAACGGCCGTCCGATCTGGAACGAATCGCTTATCGGGGCGCGCGCCGATCTCCGCGCCTTCGGCAACCTCGCCGACATTCGCGGCCGTCCGGTCATCGATCGCGGCCTCGTGATCGCAATGGGTTCCGCCGGACAGATCGCCGGTATCGACCTCCGCTCCGGCCAACGGCAATGGGATCGCAACATCGGCGGCAGCCAGACGCCATGGACGGCGGGCCGCTTCCTTTTCGTGCTCACCGGCAATGCCGACGTGGTGGCCATGGTCCGCGATACCGGCAAGGTCCGATGGGTCACGCCGCTCACCCGCTACGAGGACGCCAAGAAGCGCGTGCCGGTCCTGTGGGGTGGGCCGGTGCTGGCGGGTGACCGCCTCCTGTTGACCAGTTCGCTGGGTGATCTGGTGGTGGTCTCGCCCTATACGGGGGAGATCATGGGCAAGATCGACGTGCGCGACCGTGTGCGCCTCGGTCCGGTCATTGCCAACCAGACTATTTACGTCCTCACAGACTCCGGGCGACTCATTGCCCTCCGCTGAAGAACGGCCAACCACCCAGGGGCTGCGCCGCGTCGCCATCGTCGGTCGTCCCAATGTCGGCAAGTCCACGCTGTTCAACCGGCTGGCCGGACGGCGGCGCGCCATCGTCGACGACACGCCCGGCGTCACGCGCGACGTGCGCGAGCAGCCGGCGCAGCTCGGCGACCTCGCCTTCATGTTGCTCGACACGGCGGGCTGGGAGACAGCGGGAGGCGAGGCCCTCGAGGCCCGCATGCGCCGGTTCACGGAGCGCGCAATCGAGGGCTCCGACGTCGTCCTGTTCCTGATCGACGCGCGCTCCGGAATCCTGCCCCTCGACCAGAGCTTCGCGAACTGGCTGCGCAAGCGCTCGGCGAAGGTGATCCTGGTTGCCAACAAGTGCGAGGGCCGCGCAGGCGCGCAGGGCCTTGCGGAGGCGCATGGGCTCGGTCTCGGTGAACCGATTCCGGTCTCGGCCGAACATGGCGAGGGATTGAGCGACCTGCACGAGGCGCTTGGCCGGCATATCGAACCGATGCCGGAGGAGGACGAGGCGGGCGAGGTCGAGGCAATCGATCCTGATCTCGATGACGTGCCCGAAGGCCGGCCGCTGCTGCTGGCCATCGTCGGGCGGCCGAACGTGGGCAAGTCGACGCTGCTCAACCGGCTGGTCGGCGAGGAGCGTGTCCTGACCGGGCCCGAGGCCGGCATCACGCGCGATTCGATTCGTGTCGAATGGGAATGGCGCGGCCGCGCGGTTCGCCTGGTGGATACAGCCGGCATGCGCCGCCGCAGCCGCATCGATGCCAAGCTGGAAGCGGCCTCCGTGGCCGACTCGCTCGACACGATCCGGCTGGCCGACGTCGTGGTGGTCGTGCTGGATGCGGCCGACATGGCCGAGAAGCAGGACCTCAACATCGCCGGCTGGGTGATCGAGGAGGGCCGCGCGCTGGTGATCGCGGTCAACAAGACCGACCTGCTGGCCGACGACCAGTCGGAATCGTCGAAACAGTGGCGCAAGTTGCGTGACCGGCTGGAGATGTCGTTTTCGCAGGTGAAGGACGTTGCGATCGTCGGCTTCTCGGCGCTGACCGGACGCGGCGTCGACCGGCTGCTCCCCAAGGTCTTCGAGACCTACGAGATATGGAACAAGCGGGTCACGACCCCGAAGCTGAACCGCTGGCTGCGCGAGATGGAGGTGCTGCATCCGCCGCCGCTCGCCCCCAACGGCCGCCGCATCCGTCTGCGCTTCATGACCCAGATCAAGCGTCGCCCGCCGACCTTTATCCTGTCGGTCAGCCAGCCGCAGGAACTGGGCAACGACTATCTGCGCTTCCTGACGAATCGCCTGCGCGATGACTTCGACATGCCGGGCGTGCCGATCCGGCTGAGCATGCGCAAGCCAAAGAATCCCTACGAGGGCCGGCGCAAGCCGCAAAGGTAGGGCTGAGCGGAGCTCAGCCCCGGGAGCGTCAGGACATTGCCTCTGGCAATGTCCGGGAGCGTCGAAGAAGGAGCGATCACAGGAAGCTGCCTATGCCACCGGCCGCATTGCGGCCGTTGGCGCAGAGGCGCCTTGCCCCCAACCGACAAGCTGCCCTAGGCTTCATTCCAAGAAAGTCGAAATAACGAGCTGCGCCGCAGCCGCCGACGGGATGAAAGGGTAGAACGATGGATGTCCAATACGTAGCGCCGAAGACGCTCGACGAGGCGGTTCGGGCGTTTGCCGCGGCGGCGGGGGCCGGTCGGATCCTGGCCGGCGGGACCGACCTGCTGGTCCAGATGCGCAACGGGGTCGTGGCGCCGGGGACCATCGTCGACGTCAAGAAAATCGGCGAGCTGACCACCATCGAGGAAACGAAGGAGGGAGGCTTCCGGATCGGTGCCGCCGTCTCCGGCGCCGCGCTGCGCGAGCATGCCAAGGTCAGCAAGGTATGGCCGGGGGTTGTCGAGGCCACCAACCTGATCGGTTCCACCCAGATCCAGGGCCGCGCCACGCCGGGCGGCAACCTGTGCAACGGTTCGCCCGCGGGCGACAGCGTTCCGGCCATGGTCGCGGCCGGCGCCATCGTCACCATCCAGGGACCGAACGGTCGCCGCGAGCTTGCCGTCGAGAAGGTGCCGAAGGGGCCGGGCCGTCTCAACCTCGAGCCCGGCGAGATCGTCGTTTCCTTTACCCTGCCGCCGCGTCCGAAGGGCTCGAGCGACGCCTACCTGCGCATGATCCCGCGCACCGAGATGGACATCGCCGTCGTGGGGTGCGGCGTCAGCCTGACGATTGAAAATGGAACCTGCACCGCCGCTCGCGTCGGTCTCGGGGCCGTCGCGCCGACGGTGCTCCTGGTCGAGGCGGCGGCGAAGGCGCTGATCGGCTCCAGGCTCGACGACGCGGCGCTGGCCAAGGCGGCCGCCGCCTGCAGCGCCGCCTGCCGTCCGATCGACGACAAGCGCGGCACCATCGCCTATCGCACCAAGGTCGCCGGCGTCCTGCTGAAGCGCACCACACTGATCGCCGCCGAACGCGCGGGAGGAAAGTAAGACCATGGCAAAGCTTCACGTTTCCACCACGATCAACGGCGAGCCGCAGGAGTTCCTCTGCGACGCCGACCAGAGCATGCTCGACATTCTGCGCGGGCCGCTCGGGCTGACCGGAGCCAAGGAAGGCTGCGGCACCGGCGACTGCGGCGCCTGCACGGTCACCCTGAACGGACGGATCGTCTGCTCCTGCCTGATGCTGGCGGCCGAGGCCGAGGGGCAGAAGATCGGCACCATCGAGGGCATGGCCGGGGAGGAACTGCATCCGCTGCAGCAGAAGTTCCTTGAATCGGCGGCGCTCCAGTGCGGTATCTGCACGCCGGGCGTGCTGATGGCCGCCAAGGCGCTGCTCGAGAAGAATCCCGATCCGACCGAGCACGAGGTCCGCTTCTGGCTGGCCGGCAACCTGTGCCGCTGCACGGGCTACGACAAGATCATCCGCGCCGTACTGGACACCGCCGCCGACATGAGGGCCGCACGATGAGCACGACTGGGAGCACCACCGACACCGCCAACGACAACAAGTGGATCGGCAAGCGCACGATCCGTCCCGACGGCGCCGACAAGGTGACGGGACGTGCGGCCTATGCCGCCGACACGACCATGCCCGGCATGATCTGGGGCAAGGTGCTGCGCAGCCCGCATCCGCACGCGCGCATCAAGTCGATCGACACCAGCAAGGCAGAGGCGCATCCCGGCGTTAAGGCCGTGATGACGGCCAAGGACATCGTGAACTTCCCGATCGAAAAGTCGGTGATGCTGGGCATCCAGGACATGCGCTGGATGTGCCGCAACGTCATGGCGCGGGAGAAGGTACTGTTCGCCGGCCATCCGGTCGCGGCGGTCGCGGCAACCACGGAGAAGATCGCGGCGGAAGCCTGCAAGCTGATCGAGGTCGAGTACGAGGTCCTGCCCTTCGTGATCGATGTCGAGGAGGCGATGAAGCCCGACGCGCCGGTCCTGCACGACTTCATCAAGTACAAGGACAAGCCCTCGAACATCGCCGGCACGCTGGAGCACAAGCTCGGCGATATCGGTGAGGGCTTCGCCAAGGCCGACGTCGTGATCGAGCGTAGCTTCCGCACCCAGCCGGTGCACCAGGGCTATATCGAGCCGCATGCCTGCCTGGTCAGCGTCTCCGACGGCAAGGCCACGATCTGGAGCTCCAGCCAGGGCCAGTTCATGGTCCGCGCGATGTGCGCCTACCTGACCGGGCTGCCCCAGAACGACATCCGCGCGATTCCCGCGGAGATCGGCGGCGGCTTCGGCGGCAAGACCATCATCTACCTCGAGCCGCTGGCGCTGATCCTGGCCAAGAAGTCGGGCCGGCCGGTGAAGATGACCATGAGCCGGGCCGAGGTGTTCCATGCCTCCGGCCCGACCTCGGGCTCCTACAGCACGGTCAAGCTGGGCGCGACCAAGGACGGCAAGCTGGTGGCGGCGCAGGGCACCTTCTGCCTGCAGGCCGGTGCGCTGCCCGGTTCGCCCATCCGCGGTGCGGCGGGCTGCGCCTTCGCGCCCTACGACATCCCGAACGTGCATTCGTTCGGCTACGACGTGGTGTCCAACCGCTCGAAGGTCGCGGCCTATCGCGCGCCCGGCGCGCCGATCGGCGCTTATGGCGTCGAGTGCGTCATGGACGAGATGGCCGAGGCCCTGAAGATGGATCCGCTGGACTTCCGCCTGAAGAACGCCGCGAAGCAGGGCACGAAGGCCGCGCACGGACCGGTCTACCCGCGCATCGGCTTCGTCGAGACGATCGAGGAAGCGAAGAAGCACGCGCACTACACGACGCCCCTGCCCAAGGCCGGGAAGGGCATGCTGTACGGCCGCGGCGTGGCCTCGGGCTTCTGGTTCAACGCAGGTGGCGAGTCGAGCGCGCAGGTGAACATCAACGAGGACGGTACGGTGGTGGTCATCACCGGCCATCCCGACATCGGCGGCTCGCGCGCCGCGACGGCCAACATCACGGCCGAGCTGCTGGGCATCGACTACAAGAAGGTCTCGGTGTTGATCGGCGACACCAGCGTCATCGGCTTCAGCAACCTGACCGGCGGCAGCCGCGTTACCTATGCCTCGGCCATGGTGGTGACGCACTCGACGGAACGGGTCATCACCCAGTTGCGTGAGCGCGCGGCCAAGATCTGGAAGATCGATCCCGACGCGGTCGTCTGGGAGAATGGCGAGGCCCGCCCGGCCGGCGACAATGCCGGCAAGTTCGAGCCGCTCAGCCTCGGCCAGATCGCGGCACAGGCCAGCGCCACCGGCGGACCTATCGGGGCCGGCCAGCAGCTCAATACGACGGGCGCCGAAGGCGGCTTTGCAACGCACGTCTGCGACGTCGAGGTCGACCCCGATCTCGGCATCGTGCGCGTGCTGCGGTACACGGCCTTCCAGGATGTCGGCCGCGCGATCCATCCCAGCTATGTCGAGGGCCAGATCCAGGGCGGTGCCGCCCAGGGCATCGGCTGGGCGCTCAGCGAGGAGTACATCTTCAACAAGGACGGCAAGCTCGATAATCCGAGCTTCCTCGACTACCGCATGCCGGTCAGCTCCGACCTGCCGATGCTGGATTCGGTGATCCTCGAGATCCCCAACCCGAAGCATCCGCAGGGCGTCCGTGGCGTCGGCGAGGTCCCGCTGGTGCCGCCGCTGGCCGCCATCTCGAACGCGGTCTACGACGCGCTCGGACGGCGGTTCTACAGCCTGCCGATGTCGCCGCCCAAGGTACTGGCGACGATGGACATGGCCGCCGAATAGGGGCAGGTGCGGCCCTCCGGGGAACCCCACCCCGGAGGGCACCTCCAAAAATCCATCCAGTTCTGCGTTTTCGGGGCATGGCGGCCGGTTGAACGGCGGTCCTACAATGAAGCCGTCGGGCTCTTGGGGGGACAGCATGCCGACAGATGCCGACTCAGGGAGTTTGTCCGGCGGTCCTACACCGCCGTTGCCGCCGACGCCGTCTTCTTCCAATCTGAAGCTGCGGCCGACCGCCTTCCAG
>CAIYWM010000948.1 GCA_903929895.1 uncultured Alphaproteobacteria bacterium | reverse complement strand
TTCAACATCGCCGGCGCCATCCTGTGGAGCTCGATGGGCAACCGGTTCAAGCGCAAGAACCTCCTGTCGACGCTCTACCTGCTGCGCTCGCTGGTCTTCCTGGGCTTCGTGATCGCGCCGCTGTCGGCAGCTTCGGTGCTGATCTTCGCGGCAGCGCTGGGCTTCCTCTGGCTGGGCACGGTGCCGCTCACCACCTCGCTGGTCGGCTACATCTTCGGGCCGGTGCACGTCACGATGCTGAACGGCATCGTCTTCTTCGGCCATCAGGTCGGCAGCTTCTTCGGCGGCTGGGGCGGCGGGCGACTGTTCGACCTGCAGGGCAACTACGACATGATGTGGTGGATCTCGATCGCCCTCGGCCTCGTCTCGGCAGCGCTGCACTACCCGATCGTCGAGGAGCGCCTGGTCCGTTCGAGCTCGATCCCGCAGCCGGCATGTCCGGAGGCTGGGGTCCCGTGCTGCTGTGGGGACTGGCCAGCCTGGTCGCGGCCGCGACGGTCGTGTCTTTCGTTCTGTGGGGGCTGAACGGTCCCGCATATCTCGTCGACCTGATCGCGGCCTATTGCCTTTGATCGGGAGGCGCTAACCTCCTGCGTGCGCAGCGCTGAACGCTGACGCCGCGGGCGGGGGGCGCGTCGAATGCCGACAGTACGACTGGACCAGGACGTGTTTGCCGCGGGCGGCACGGTCGCCACCGATTGGGCGCAGGCCGGCGGCAATGCCCAGGTCACCATCGCCGCCGGCGCGCAGATCAATCGCGGCATCAACTTCGATCTCGGCATCTCCGCCCTCGCCAACGTCGATGCCGGCGTGGGCAGGTTCCTGAGCGCCGAACTCTCGGGTCAGGCCAGTGCCTCGGCCTCGGTGGCGGCGCAGATCCAGGTGCCGATGAACCTGTTCGGCGAGATCGGCTTCGCCGTCCGCCTACAGGCGATCGCCGAACTGGCGGCGGCGGTCCAGGTCAGCCTCGGCCTCAAGGTCGGCGACTTCCTCGAGCTGGCCGGCAACGATGCCAACATGCGCGGCCTGCCGGTCGACCTGCTGCGCGTGTTCCTGTCGGAGATCGACATCAAGGCCGGCCTCTATGCGAAAGCGGCCTTGACCGCGCAGGCCTACGCCCAGCTCGTCATCACGGGCACGGCGATCGCCCAGCCGGCGCGCAACCTCAGGCCCGGCTTCAACATCGTGGCCGGCATGGGCGTCGGCCTGAAGGCCGGCGCCGGCTTCCGGGTTTTCGCCGCGATGGAGTTCGCCGACTTCAGCCGCTTCGTCGCGCGCTCGGTCGACGTACTGGTGGAGGGCGCCTGCCGTGAAGCAGCCGCCGGCCTGCCCGCCGGGGACGCAACGACGCGGGCGCTTCTGCAGGCGGCGCGGCCGGCCTTCAAGATGGCCTTGCGCACCGCCTACGAGCTGGGCGAGTTCATCGCCGTCAACGCGCCACCGGCCACGGCGGCCGGCGCCGAGCAGGTCGCGCTGCGCTGTGCCCAGGTCACCCTGGAAGAAGGCCAGCGCTTCCTGCTCGAAGGCCTGACCGATGCCGCGCTCCAGGCGTTGCGGACAGCGATGCAGGGCTGGATGGCGCCGGCGCTCAATGCCCGCTGGCGGGCGGCGCGTGCCGTGCGGCGGGCCCTGTCGGATCATCTCGACGGCTTTCCGGCCGAGCCCTTCGACGGCGCGCCCGCGACCGAGGCCTACTGGACGACCCTCGTCACCCGCATCGTCGATCTCGCGACCGCGATGGCCGGCGGCACGCTCGACCAGCCGACGCAGCGCTTCATCGCGGTGCTGTGGTCGGCGGCCCAGCTCGCCCTGGTCGCCAGCCGTCGGGTGACCCGCGCCGACGCCTCGCTCAGCGTGATCGGCCTGCCGCCGCGCCAGGTCCATGCGCCGTTCCAGGGCAGCCTTTCGGGGCAGCCGCCGCAGGTCGTCCGCGACCATATCCGCGCCTCGCTCGCCGCCGCACCTCCGGGTGCGCTGGAACTCGGCCATCTCGTGGAGTTCCTGACCGCCGACGCCGCGCTCGATTTCCTGCGCCAGCAGAATGCCGGCGTCGATCGCTTCCTCGGCGCCATGACGGGTCCGCTGGGCACGGCCGCCAACGACGTCGCGCGCACGCTTCTGCGCAACATCGGCAGCGCCGTCGTGGCCGGGGGACGGCCCGACGCGCAGGCCACGCTGGAAGCCATTGCGGTATCGCTGCGTACCTTCATGGCCACCCAGATCCATGAGGAGCTGGCGCCGGTGTTGCGCGAAAATCTCCTGTCGCGGCCCGACGTGAAGACCTATTTCGACGAGGTCTTCCTGCCCACCACCGACTTCACGCTCGACACGGTGTTCGGCACCGCTCTCGACTGGAGCCGGCGCGGTGCCGACCGGGAGCGCCTGACCGAGGCCCTCTCGGGGATCCTCATGAAGTTGCTCGGCCGCAGCCTCGTGGCGACCGGCGACATCATGATCGCCGAGGCGCAACGCCAGATGCAGGGCATCCTCAACGGGCTCGCCGACAATGTCGACGCGCCGAACGGGATCGTCCGCCAGCTCTCCCGCGCGGCCAACCTGCCGGTGCCGGTGAGCGAGATCGCCGAACTCACGGCCGATGCGCTGCGCATCGGTGCCGACGTGCTGGGGCCGTTGAGCGACAGCCAGCGCGCGAAGATCCGCGCGCTGATGTACCGGGTCATCGATCCGCTGCCGGTCGATGCCAGTGCTTCCTTCATGCGCCAGCTGGCCGACAGCACCTTCATGCCCAACGGCGAAGCGATGATGGAGCTGGCCACCGAGCTGGGATCGATCGGCGGCGAGCGCTTCCTGCAGTTCGTCATCAGGCTGGTCGAGCTGATCGGCCGAAAGATCCTCGAGGAGTTCTCGGCCGTCATCGACACGGCGCGGGCGCAGATCCAGCAATGGTTCGACGACACGCGGCAGGCGCTCGACGAGCTGCAGCAGCAGATCGGCCGACTGGCGGCGGAGATCGAGCGCCTCGCCGCCCAGGTTGCGCGCGAGTTCGACCGGGCGGTCGACGATCTGCTGGGCGCGCTGGCGCCGCTCGCCACGCGCGCCGGCCGCCGCACGTTCAAGGCCCGGCTCGCCGACCAGGTGATCGACGACGCCTTCGCGATCCTCGACGACAACTATGTCTATCGCACGCTGGCGCCGGCCGAGGTGCGCGGAGCGATCCGGGCGGCCGCCCGCGGCGCCGTCGAGCACGCGCTCGACAATGACATCCTCGACGGCGTGCTCGATATCGTGGGCGAGGTCGCCGAGGAGGTCGATTCGCTGCTGGACGATATCCGGGACCTCGATCCCTCGCGCGATCTCGCCGAGCAGATCGGCAATCTGCTGCTCAACCGGCTGACCGACGCGATCCATGACGGTTTCGGACGCGACCCTCACATCGACGTGGGGTTCGACTTCACCCTGTTCGGCACGCGCCACCGCATCGTGCTGGGCCGTATCGAC
>CAIYWM010000947.1 GCA_903929895.1 uncultured Alphaproteobacteria bacterium | reverse complement strand
GTAGGCGGCTTCCACCAGGTCGCGGCGCGTGCCGCTGACGATCATGGCGATCATGAGGGTGAGCTGGAAGAAGCAGCCGATGAAGATGACGGTGAGCTTCTGCGCCTCGCCGATGCCGACCCAGAGGATCAGCAGCGGAATGAAGGCCGAGGCCGGCAGGTAGCGCGCGAAGGAGACAAAGGGCTCGAAGAAGGCCTCGATCGGCTTGTAGACGCCCATCGCGATGCCGAGCGGCACGGCGATGACGGCGGCCAGCAGGAAGCCGCCGACGACGCGCCAGATGGTCATGCCGACATCGTGGGTGAAGCCCTGGGTGGCGAACAGGTTCCAACCCGAGGCCACCGTCTGCCACGGCGTGGCGAGGAAGTGCCTCGGCACCGCTCCGCTCATGCTCAGGAAGGACCACAGCGCGACGAAGACGATGAAGAACGCCACGCCCAGGGCGATGCGACTTTCCCGTCTGACGGGGACCAGCAATTTCATGCGAATCTTCTCAATCTGCCTCCCCATTCAAATGGGGAGGTGTCGGCGGCCTATGCCGGCGGAGGTGTCATGACCCCTCCGCCTCGCAAGGCGAGGCACCTCCCCCGATGACGGGGGAGGTGGATGTGTCGCTACTTGATGTACGTCGTGTCGAAGAGCGTATCCATGTTCTCGGGCTTGCTCTTGATCACGCCGATCTCGAGCAGCAACTCGGCGGCTTCCTTGTTGAAGGCCTGGATCTCGCCGTTGAAGAACTTCTTGTTGGCTTCGCGGTCGGCCCACTTGATCTTGGCCTGCGACTTCTCGAACTGCTCGGCCGTCTGCTTCACGTCGGCGCCCATGATCGTGAAGGCCTTCTGCTTGTCCTTCTCGATCATGTCGAGGGCCTGGAAATAGCTGTCGACCAGTGCCTTCACGGCCTTCGGGTTCTCCTTGATGAACTTCGGCGTGCAGCCGAAGGAATCGAACACCATCGGGTACTGCAGCGAATCGGCGATCAGCTTGCCGGTCTCGGGCTTGTCGCGCACCAGGCTGAGATAGGGCTCGTAGGTGACGGCGGCGTCGAGGTCCTTGCCGGTGACGAAGGCGTTGGCGGCCGGCGCCGGCTCCAGCGTGACCAGCTTCACGTCCTTCAGGGACATGCCGTTCTTCTTCAGGATCCACGCCAGGGTGAAGTGCGGGTTGGTGCCCGGCGCCGAGGCGGCGACGGTCTTGCCCTTGAGGTCCGCGACCTTGGTGATGTCGTTGCGGGCGACGATGCCGTCCGAGCCCATGCCCTGGTCCATCTTGAAGAGCTGGGTGGTGGCGATGCCGTTGGCGTTCCACACGATCCAGGTCTCGACCGTGGTCGCGGCGCACTGCAGGTCGCCCGAGGCGATCGCGAGGTGGCGGTCCTTCTGCGGGATCTTCTTGATCGTGACGTCGAGGCCGTTGGCCTTGTAGATGCCGGCTTCCTTGGCCAGCGTGAGCGGCGCGAAGCCGGTCCAGCCGGAAATGCCGATGGCAACCTTGGTGTCCTGCGCCTGGGCGACCGACGCGCCGCCCGCGACGGCGGCAGCCGCCACGACGGCGGCAAATGCTGTGAACTTGGCCATTGAAGAACTCCGTTTGAGGTGACTGCTACGAACGATAGACGACGGGAAAGATCGGGACATCGAGCGGATCGCCGTCGTGCAACCCGAGATCTGGGAAGGGCGGCGACGTCCGGCCGGCCCGCTGGGCAAAGACCGCGTCGTCGCCGACCCAGCGCGCCGAGAAGACCCGGCGCATGCGCGGCGACTGGTTGCCCGGCGCGCCGTGGACGGTGCGGAAGTTGAAGGCGATGGCGTCGCCCGGCTGCATGTCCCAGCCTGCTATGTCGAGCGTCGGGCGCATCGCCTCGATGTCGGGCATCACCTCGAAATCGTCGTTGGCGTAGAGCCGCGTGCCGTCGAAGCGCATCGGCCGGAACCCCTTGCCCCAGCCGTGCGAGCCCTTGATGCACTCCATCACGACATCGCGCGGCACGGGATCGAGCGGAATCCAGAAGCTGACGCTCTGCTGGCCCTCGACACAGTAATAGGGCTGGTCCTGGTGCCAGGGCGTGACCGTGCTGCCGCCCGGCTGTTTCACGAGCACATGGTCATGGAAGAAGCGGGCCGTGCGCGAGCCCATGAGGCGGGCTGCGATCTCGGCGGCCGGCGACTTGTAGACGAAGGCCTCGAACTCGGGGATGCGCTGCCAGTTGCACAGATCCTGGAAGAAGGGCGCGGAACCGTCGGCCGGCCGGACCGTCCGCTCCAGCGGGCTGGGATTGGCCATCAGCGCGTCGACGCCGGCCCGTAGCGGCTCGACCCAGGCATCGAAGGCGCCGCGCAGCAGGAGGACGCCATCCTCGCGATAGCGCTCCGCCGGATCGTCCGTTTCCTGGGGGTTGGGATCTGTGAGCATACCTAGCCTGTAGCCTGTCTATACAGGTAGAGTCAGCAGATTCTGTGCCATTCGGGGCCGGATTCTCCCAGAGCCCGCGCACCACGGCTGGCATGACGCTTGCTGCCTGTCCTGTATCAAGGGCAGGTGCAGGATGGAAATCGGTGTCTTCATTCCGATCGGGAACAATGGCTGGCTGATCTCGTCGACCTCGCCGCAATACACGCCGAGCTTCGACCTAAACCGCGAGGTTGTGCAGCGCGCTGAGCGCTACGGCTTCGACTTCGCCATGTCGATGATCAAGCTGCGCGGGTTCGGCGGCAAATCGCGTTACTGGGACGACAATCTCGAATCCTTCACCCTGATGGCGGGCCTCGCGGCGGTGACGACGCGCATCGACCTCATCGCCACGGTCGCCGTGTTGACCCTGCCGCCCGCGATCACCGCGCGCATGGCCGTGACGATCGACAGCATCTCCAAGGGCCGCTTCGGCGTGAATCTCGTCACCGGCTGGCAGAAGGCCGAATACGACCAGATGGGCCTGTGGCCGGGCGAGGAGCACTTCAAACATCGCTATCAGATGGTCACCGAGTATGTGACGGTGATGAAAGAGCTCTGGGAGGCCGGCCGGTCGGACTTCAAGGGCGACTATTTCAAGATGAACGACTGCCGGCTGTCGCCGCTGCCGTCGCGGCCGATCAAGCTGATCTCGGCCGGCACCAGCGATGCCGGCATGAAGTTCGCGGCCGAACACTGCACCTACAATTTTTGCAGCGGCCAGGGCGAGGCCAACGATCCGCGCGACTGCGCCGATGCGGTCGCCCGCCTCAAGGCCGCCTGCGGCGCGGCCGGGCGCGACGTGAAGGCGCTGGCCCTCACCATAATCATCGCCGACGAGACCGACGAAGCCGCGATGGCCAAGTGGGAGCACTACAAGGCCGGCGTCGATCTCGACGCCATCGGCTGGCGCTCCGACCAGGCCGCGTCCGACAAGTTCGCCGCCGAGAACTCGACGGCGGGCCGTATCCGCCGCCGCGAGCCGCTGCCCAACAATGGTTCGCGCCTGATCGGCTCCTACGCCACGATCGCGCGCCTGCTCGACGAGATGGCCGAGATCGACGGGCTGGCCGGCGTGATGCTGACTTTCGACGACTTCATCATCGGCATCGAGCAGTTCGGCCAGCGCATCCAGCCTCTGATGAAGAGCCGCATGAAGTTCGCCGCCGCGGCGTCATGATGGGGATTTTCTAGACGACGCAGCCATAATGCGCGGACGAGACCAGCTTCGTGTACTTGTCGTGCACGGAGCCCGGGCGCGGACGGTGGGCCGGGTCGGGCGGGCGCCAGTCGGCCATGCGGCGGGACAGTTCCTCGTCGGAGATTTCGAGGTTCAGGGTGCGGGCGCCCGGGTCGATCACGATCGTGTCGCCGTCGCGCACCGCCGCGATCGGGCCGCCGCGCGCCGCTTCCGGCGAGATGTGGCCGATCAGGATGCCGTGGCTTACGCCCGAGAAGCGGCCGTCGGTGATCAGCGCCACATCCTCGCCCAGCCCGCGCCCCTGCAGCTGGATGGTCAGCATCACCATCTCGGGCATGCCGGGACCGCCCACCGGGCCGACATTGCGCACCACGACGACGTTGCCGGGCACGATCTCGCCGGCGCGGATCGCCTTCATCGTGTCGGCCTCGGATTCGAATACTCGCGCGGTGCCGCGGAACTCGCCCTTCTCCAGGGTCTTGCCGCTCAGCTTCAGCAGGCAGCTTTCCGGCGCGAGGTTGCCCTTCAGCACGCTGATATGGTTGTTCGCGGGCGCCGCCGGCCTGGAAACGGGCAGCACGATGTCCTGCTTGCCGATCTCCTCGAGGGTCGGCACCGACGCCAGGTTCTCCGCCAGCGTCTTGCCCGTCACGGTCATGACGTCGCCATGGAGGAACCCGTTGCGCAGCAGCTCCTTCATCACGATGGGCACGCCGCCGATCTCGTGCAGGCTCACCATCGCGTAGGGGCCATGCGGCTGCAGATTGCAGATCAGCGGCATGCGCTCGCCCACCTGCTGGATGCGCTCGATGGTGATCGGCACCTGCGCCTCGCGCGCGATGGCGAGCAGGTGCAGGTACATGTTGGTCGATCCGCCCATCGCATAGACCGTCGCGATGGCGTTCTCGAACGCCTTCTCCGTCATGATGTCGCGCGGGCGGATGCCGGCTGCCATCAAACGATAGAGAGCGTCGACCGACGCCTTGGCCTGGGCCCGCACGTCGGCATGGATGTCGCTGCCGGCCTTGTAGTCCGCCGGATGCGAGGCGCCGCGCGGCAGCATCATGCCGATCGCCTCTGCGATCGTGCTCATCGTGTTGGCGGTGAACATCGCGCCGCAGGTGCCGCTGCCCGGCATGACGTTGCTTTCGAGTTCGAGCAGTTCCTCGCCCGAGATACGGCCGGCCTCGTTGGCCGCCCGGCCCTCGACATAGTCCATGATGGTGAGGTTGTTGCCCTTGGACGCCCAGGCGCCGAACGAGACGCGGCCGGGCGAGCTGGTGCCGGGATAGAGGACCAGGCCGAAGGCGTTGGTGCGGGCGAGCGGCATGAGGGCGGCGGCGCCGGTCTTGTCGCAGCCCGAGATCACGATCATCGCGTCGCCGTGATGGGCGTAGTGGCCGATCTCGAAACAGTCGGCCACGACGTCGCGCGACACCAGGCTGTAGCCAGCTGTGGGCGTGCCTTGCGTCAGGGCATCGGACACCGCCGGCGCCCCGACGATCAGCCCGTTTCCACCGCGCTCGGCGAGCAGTTCCACCAGCAGGTCGCCGATGGTGCGGACACGGTTGTTGCAGCGATGGGCGTTGGTATAGGCGCTGGCGATGGTGACGACGGCGCTGGTCTGCGCGGTCTTGTCGGGCTCGAAACCGGCGGCGCGGAGCTCGACCCGGGATTTCTTCCAGTAGGTGCTGCTGTCTTTTTTCATACCGTACCCATTCGATTTTGAATGGCAGTCTAGCCGCCGGCATGTGCGCCCGGCTATGCGCAGAGGCTCGCGAGGCGAAACCCCGCCCTGCGAGGACAGGTGTCGCCGGGCGATTGCCGACGCCGCATGTCCGGGTCTTTAATCGGCCGAGGCGCACGCACGAAAACACCAGGAGCGATCGTATGGCCAGCAGCAGCATCACCGTGACGCCGATCGCGGGTTCCCTCGGGGCTGAGGTGACGGGCGTCGACCTGCGTACCATGGACAATCACGACTGGGCGCAGGTCCACCAGGCGTTCCTCGACCACAAGGTGATCGCGATCCGCGACCAGGATCTGTCGCCGCAGGACCTGATGGACGTGGGCGCGCGCTTCGGCGAGCCCAACCACTATCCCTTCGTGAAGGGCATGGACGACTTCCCGTTCCTGTTCGACATCGTCAAGGAGCCGTCCGAGAAGCGCAATTTCGGCGGCGGCTGGCATTCCGACACGACCTACATGAAG
>CAIYWM010000946.1 GCA_903929895.1 uncultured Alphaproteobacteria bacterium | reverse complement strand
CCGGCCAAGGCGGATCTGTTCATGCCGCGGCCGCCGTCGTTCGCGCCCGATGCCGTCACGCAGGAAGTGCTGGCACTGGTCGAGGCGCGGTTCGGCGATCACTTCGGCGATCTCGCACCCTTCGGCTTCGCCGTGACCCGAGGCGATGCCGAGGCCGCGTTCGACGCCTTCGTCGAGAAGGCACTGCCGAAGTTCGGCGACTACCAGGATGCGATGCTGGCGGGCGAGCCGTTCCTCTATCACGCCGTCATCGCGCAGTATCTCAATTGCGGCCTGCTCGATCCGCTGCGCGTCTGTCGCCAGGTCGAGACCGAGTGGCGCGCCGGTAGGGTGCCGCTGAACGCGGCGGAAGGGTTCATCCGGCAGATCATCGGCTGGCGCGAGTATGTCCGCGGGATCTACTGGCTGAAGATGCCGGGCTACGAGCGCAGCAACTTCTTCGGCCACACGCGCAAGCTGCCCGGCTTCTACTGGACGGGCGAGACCTCGATGGAATGCGTCCGCGCGGCAGTGACCCAGACGCGCGAGCACGCCTATGCCCATCACATCCAGCGGTTGATGGTCACCGGCAACTTCGCGTTGCTGGCCGGCATCGATCCGCACGAGCTGCACGAATGGTATCTGGCGGTCTATGCCGATGCCTATGAGTGGGTCGAGCTGCCGAACACGGTGGGCATGAGCCAGTTCGCCGATGGCGGCCTGCTGGCCTCCAAGCCCTATGCGGCGAGCGGCGCCTACATCAACCGCATGTCCGACTATTGCGGCGGCTGCCAATACGACGTGAAGCAGCGGACCGGGCCGCAGGCCTGCCCCTTCAACGCGCTCTACTGGGATTTCATCTCCCGCCATCGCAGCCTGATCGGCAACAATCCCCGCATGGCGCAGATGGTTCGCACCTACGACAAGTTCGCGGCCGACGAGCAACAGCGTATCGCCGACAGCGCCGCGACCTTCCTGGCCGGCCTGTGACCGCCAAGCGCTACACCAAGTCGACCCTGCCGCAGAAAATCTGCGCCGCCTGCGCCCGGCCCTTCGCCTGGCGCAAGAAATGGGCGCGCGACTGGGACCAGGTGAAGACCTGCTCCGAGCGCTGCAAGGGCGACCTGAGGCGCAAGGGGCCCCGAGCGTAGCGAGGGACCTTTCATCTGCCTCGGAAAGGTTGTTGGCGGCGAGCGGCCTTACTGCAGCAGCTGCGTGGGGACACCGAGAGCCGGGCCGGCCGTCGCGAGTCGCTGATCGAGCGTATGCACCGTGGCGCCATGCTCCGATGCCGTCGCGAGGTGCAGGGCATCGCCGGCGCGAAGCCCGAGCGCCTGTTGGTCGACGAACTTCGCCGCCGTCCGGAAAAGCGCACTCGTGACCGGCAGAACGGTGAAGCTCTCGGCAACGAGCTTGTTGAACAGGGCGAGCACGGTGGCCCGCTGGGCCAGATCGATCTGTCCAGTCCGCACCTTGATGGCCATCGCGGAGGACATCTCGGTCAGCGTCCAATCGCTGATCAGAAGCTGCGCAGGGTCCTGCTGTGCCAGCCAGGCCTGCGTCCGCGCGGTCATGGCCTCGTTGGAAAGCGCGGCGACGATCAGCGAGGTGTCGAGATAGAGCATCAGTAGCGGTCGCCTTCCCGCATCGCCGACACGAGGGTCGCGGCATCCTGCTCTTGCGGCGGCAAGGTCGCGGTCAGGGCCTGGAGCAGCGCCGCGTCGATCCGCTTGCGCGGCCTCTCGGGAGCGGTCAGCCGGGCGACCGGCTTGCCCCGGCGGGTGATGTCGATCGAACCCCCGGCCTCGACCCGGTCGACCAGTTCGCTCAGATGGGCCTTGGCTTCTGCGAGCGTGATGATATCCATGACCTGCTCCTGACCATCTAGATGGTCATGTAGCGTGGATGAGCGGCTGATTCCAGAGCCGCTCCGGACGTTCTCGGCGCTCTGCGCGCTACCGTCATCTGGACCGACGGCATTCCGGCCGATACTACCGCCGCCTCCCTCCCGCGTACCCCCGGTCCCCATGATTCGCCTCGACAACATCAGCAAGCAGAACGGCCACCAGATCCTGTTCATCGACGCGTCGATGGGCCTCCAGAAGGGGGAGAAGGCGGGGCTGGTGGGGCCCAACGGCGCCGGCAAGACCACGCTGTTCCGCATGATCTCGGGCCAGGAACAGCCCGATGACGGCCAGGTGACGATCGATGCCGGCATGACCATCGGCTATTTCAGCCAGGACGTCGGCGAAATGTCGGGCATGAGCGCGGTCGCCGCGGTGATGGACGGGGTCGGGCCGGTGAGCGCGCTGGCGGTCGAGATCGCCCAGCTCGAGGCGGCGATGGCCGATCCCGAGCAGGCCGACAACATGGACGCGCTGGTCGAGCGCTACGGCGAGGTCCAGGGGCGCTTCGAGGAGCTGGACGGCTATGCGCTCGACGCCCGGGCGCGCGAGGTGCTGGCCTGGCTTTCCTTCAGCCAGGAGCGGATGGACGGCGATGTCGGGCTGTTGTCCGGCGGCTGGAAGATGCGCGTGGCGCTGGCCCGCATCCTGCTGATGCGGCCCGACGGCATGCTGCTCGACGAGCCGTCCAACCATCTCGATCTCGAAAGCCTGATCTGGCTGGAGGACTTCCTCAAGAACTACGAGGGGGCGCTGCTGATGACCAGCCACGACCGCGAGTTCATGAACCGCACCGTCGGCAAGATCATCGAGATCGACGGCGGTACGCTCATCACCTATT
>CAIYWM010000945.1 GCA_903929895.1 uncultured Alphaproteobacteria bacterium | reverse complement strand
GCTCGGCCTGCACGGCATCACCGTCGAGGAGGAGTTCGGCGGCTCGGGCCTCGGCTATCTCGAGCATGTCATCGCGGTGGAAGAGATCAGCCGCGCCTCGGCCGCTGTCGGCCTGAGCTACGGCGCGCATTCCAACCTCTGCATCAACCAGATCCGCCGCACCGGCAGCGACGAGCAGAAGAACCGCTTCCTGCCCAAGCTGATCTCAGGCGAGCATGTCGGCAGCCTCGCCATGAGCGAAACGGGCGCCGGCTCCGACGTCGTATCGATGAAGCTGCGGGCCGAGAAGAAGGGCGACCGCTACGTCCTGAACGGCACCAAGATGTGGATCACCAACAGCCCCGACGCGCAGGTGATCGTGGTCTATGCCAAGACCGATCCGGCGGCCGGCTCGCGCGGCATCACGACCTTCATCGTCGAGACCGACCGCAAGGGGTTCAAGGTGGCGCAGAAGCTCGACAAGATGGGTATGCGCGGCTCCTCGACCGGCGAGCTGGTGTTCGAGGATTGCGAGATCCCCGAGGAGAACGTGCTGGGCGCGGTGGGCAAGGGCGTCAACGTGCTGATGAGCGGGCTCGACTACGAGCGCGCCGTGCTGGCGGCCGGGCCGATCGGCATCATGCAGGCGGCAATGGATATCGTCGTGCCCTATGTCCACGAGCGCAAGCAGTTCGGCCAGGCGATCGGCGAGTTCCAGCTGGTGCAGGGCAAGCTCGCGGACATGTACACCACGATGAATGCCTGCAAGGCCTATGTATACGCCGTTGCCAGGGCCTGCGACCGTGGCCAGACCACGCGCAAGGACTCGGCCGGCGCGATCCTCTATGCCGCCGAGAAAGCGACGATGGTGGCGCTGGACGCCATCCAGCTGCTGGGCGGCAACGGCTACATTAACGACTATCCGACCGGCCGCCTGCTGCGCGATGCCAAGCTCTACGAGATCGGCGCCGGCACCAGCGAGATCCGCCGCATGCTGATCGGCCGCGAGCTGTTCGCGGAGACGGCGTGAGCACGGAACTCACAGCCATGGCGCATGCTCTCGGCGCGGCCGTTCGGCCTGTATGGGCGTTGTGCACTTAGGGCCAAACGCCACATTCCACGAGCGCCGCGCCCTCGCTCCGGATCGCCTCGACCGTCAGCTCATGCTGGAAGGACAGAAGCGCCGGCGGATTGCGGATCATCCGTGCGGTCGTCGTGAACGGCCGGCCGGTCACCTCGATCGCTATGGCCTGCTCGACGAGGTCCCTCGACCGATTGGTCGAGGTGGCGTGCAGGATCAGCACCGGCCCTGCCGGTCCGGTAATGGCGACATGGCCCGGCGAAATCTCGATGTTGGCGGACAGCAGCTCGTTGGCCACGAGGTTCCAGCGGAAGCGGTCGAGGATGCGGACCTGCCGGCGTGAACCCAGGATCGTCAGGTTGAAGGCATTCTGCTCGAACAGCTTTTCCAAGTTCATGATCGCCGTCTGCGCTGCCCAGACATCAAGGAAGCCGCGTGAGCCGCACAGGAAGAAGCCGGAGTTGAGGTAGGGCGCAGATGGGTCGAAGCCGCTCACCAGGATCGCATAAGACGGTGCCGGCTCCATCGCCTGGTGCTCGCCGATGGTGATGCCACTGTCGGCCACCGCGACGACATGCCCGTCGGCACGCATCGCGTGGAACAGCGCCTGCAGCGGGGCATGAATATCGTCGAGCACGATCATGTCGGCGTCGATCCAGACGAAGGCGTCGCACGGTACGGCGGCAACGTACCGGCCGAGATTGGCCTTGTAGTCCCATGGATGACGGGCCCGGATCTCCGCCGGCTTGTCGAGCAGGACGTAGCGCCGGCGGACATAGGCCCGTTGCGCCTCGGTCAGGCCGAAGTCGCAGACATGGAGGGCGAGGCGCGGGCTGTAGCGGCGCAGCGATCCGCCGAGCAGCAGGAGCTGGGAGAAAATGCCGGCGTCGACGCCGGTGACGAGGGGCAATCTATGCAGCATTCGAGGATCTGGGACAGGGGCGAACGTTGACGGTGGCAGGGCAAACATACACACTGTGTATCTAACATGCCGCGTTATCTGACCGAACAAGACATCGCTGATTTCCGAGCCGAATTGTGCCGGGTCGCCACAGAGCGGTTCGCCCGCTTCGGCTACGAGGGCGTCACCATGCGCCAGCTCGCCGAGGCGCTGGGCTGCAGCCCCAAGACGCCCTACCGCTACTTCAAGGACAAGGCCGACATCCTGGCCACGGTGCGGGCCGAGGCCTTTGCCCGCTTCGCCGACACGCTCGAAGCTGCTGCGGCGGAGGGCGAGGGGCCGCTCGACAAGGCCCGCCGCGTGGGGGACGCCTATCTGCGGTTCGCCGACGAGCATCCCCATGCCTATCGCATCATGTTCGAGATCGACCAGCCGATCGGCGACGAGCATCCCGACCTGCTGCGCGAATCGAAGCGGGCCCGCAGCTTCGTGACCCAGCAGGCGGAAGACATGGTGAAGGCCGGGTTGATCGACGCCGATCCACTGCTGTTCGGCTGGTCGATGTGGGCCGCCACGCACGGGCTGGTGATGCTGAAGCAGGCGGGCATGCTCGATCATGGGCCCGATATCCGCGCGCTCGCGGGCTATCACGGCGCGCTGATGTTCAAGGGCGCGCTCGCGCTGCCCAGCAAGAAGGGAGGAAAAAAATGAACGCAGGCGTTACGGCGGGCGAGAGATTTCGAAGCTGGGCCGAGATCCAGGCCAATGCCGCACGGGCGGCCGGCGGGCTTGAGGCGCTGGGCGTGGGCGAGAATGGCAGCGTGGCCCTGATGCTGCGCAACGATTTCGCGACCTTCGAGGTCAACATGGCGGCGAGCCAGATCGGCGCCTATGCAGTGCCGATCAACTGGCACTTCACGCCCGAGGAAGCCAACTACATCCTGCGCGACAGCGGCGCGAGCGTGCTGGTGGCGCACACAGACCTGCTGGCGCAGATCGCCGGTGGCGTGCCCGAAGGTGTCAAGGTGTTCGCCGTCCCGACGCCTGACGAAATCGCCGCCGCCTTCGGGGTGCCCGCCGAGAAGCGTCGCGTGCCAGCCGGCGCCGAGGCCTGGGACGTTTTCGTGGCAGCTTCCGCGCCTCGCAGCGCGGCGCCGCGGCCTTCGCGCGGCAGCATGATCTACACGTCCGGCACGACGGGGCGGCCCAAGGGCGTACGGCGGCAGCCGAGCACGCCTTCGCAGCAGGCGGCGGGCGCGCAGGAAGCCGCCTTGTTCTGGGGCCTGAATCCCGATCCTGCGATCGTCGTCCTGATGAACGGCCCGATGTACCACTCCGCGCCGGCGGCATACGGCATGGCGAGCGCGCGCCTTGGCCTTCACATGGTGTTGCAGCCGCGCTTCGAGGCCGAGGACATGCTGCGCCTGATCGCGGCGTACGGGATCACCCACATGCATATCGTGCCGACCATGTTCGTGCGCCTGCTGCGCCTGCCGGCGGACGTCCGGGCGCGCTACGACGTCTCGTCGCTCGGCTTCGTCAGCCACGGTGCCGCGCCCTGCGCGCCCGCGGTGAAGCGCCAGATGATCGAGTGGTGGGGCACGGTCATCAACGAGTATTACGGTGCGACCGAGACTGGCGTGGTCGTCTGGCACGGGTCGGAAGAGGCCCTGCGCAAACCCGGAACGGTCGGCCGGCTGGTGCCCGGAGGCGTCCTGCGGATCGTCGACGAAGAGGGGCGGGACGTGAAACAGGGCGAGGTCGGCGAGATCTACCTGCGCGGTCCCCATCTCTCGGAGTTCACCTACAACAATGACGACGCCAAGCGCCGTGAGGTTGCGCTCGGTGAGCTCGTCACGGTGGGCGACGTGGGCTACGTCGATGCCGACGGCTTCCTGTTCCTGTGCGACCGCAAGCGCGACATGATCATCTCCGGCGGCGTCAACATCTACCCGGCCGAGATCGAGGGGGTGCTGATCCAGATGCCGGGCGTGCGCGACTGTGCCGTGTTCGGCATCCCCGACGAGGAATTCGGGGAACAGATTTGCGCCCATGTCGAGCCTTCTGCGGACGCCACGATCGATGCCGCTTCTGTGCGGGCCTATCTCGGCGAGCACCTGGCGCGCTACAAGGTGCCCCGGGTGGTCGAACTCACCGCTGCACTTCCGCGTGAGGATTCCGGCAAG
>CAIYWM010000944.1 GCA_903929895.1 uncultured Alphaproteobacteria bacterium | reverse complement strand
GGATGTCGGCCGGCAGGGTGAGCATGCCACCGCGGCCCTCGGCCGCCAGCATCCGGAGGCCGGCGGTGACGCTGCCGGTGTGACCGTCGCGCGCGCCGGCGGTCAGCACCCGTGCGCCCAGCCGCTCGGCCAGCGCCGTCGCCTGCGGGTCGAGCGTGACCACGACGACGCCGGCCAGGCCGGGGACGGTGACGACGGCCTCCAGCACCTCGGCCATCATCACCTCGATGAGGGCGCGTCGCTGGGCGGGCGTCAGGAGCGGCGCGAGGCGCTGCTTGGCGCCCTCCAGTTCCTTGATGGGCACGACGGCCCAGATGTCACGGTGCTTCACGACAGCGAGTCTGCAAAGGAAAGCACGGTCCGCGCCAGCGCTTCCTTGTCGCCGACCGATGACATCAGCGTGGGCGCCTCGTGGACGCGGCCCGGCACGCCGGCGGCGTCGCCGGCATCGACGACGTAGCCAGACAACAGGTCGCCGTAGCGCTCGGCCACCGTCGCCGAGGTCACGGCCAGTCCCAGCTCCTGCATCATCTTGGCGGTCGGTCCCTTGACCGCCTTGCCGCCGACGATCGGCGACACCGCGACCACCGGCGCGCCGCAGCCGGCGATGGCGTCGCGCAGGCCGGGCACGGCGAGGATCGGGTCGATGCTGATGAAGGGGTTGGACGGGCAGATCACGACGGCGCGCACCTTACCGGCCAGCGCCGCCATCGCCTCGACCTGCGGCCGCGCCGTCGCCGCGCCCTCGAAGGCGAGCCGACGCACCACCGGCCGGCATTGCTGGCGCACGAAGTAGTCCTGGAAGTCGATCCAGCCGCCGTCGGACAGCACGCGGGTGCGCACGCGGTCGTCGCTCATCGGCACGATGCGATGCGCCACGTGCCAACGGCGGCAGATGTCGGCGGTGATCCCGCTCAGCGTCTCGCCGGCGGCCAGCCGCCGCGTGCGCTCGACGTGCAGCGCGAGATCGCGGTCGCCCAGCCGGAACCAGTCGGCGCCGCCCAGCGTGGCCAGCGTCTCCATGAACGACCAGGTCTCGTCGCGCCGGCCCCAGCCCTGCACCGTGTTGTCGAGGCCGGCCAGCACGTAGGTCAGCGTGTCGATGTCGGGCGAGATCGACAGGCCGAGATGCTCGAAATCGTCACCGGTGTTGGCGATCACCAGAAGCTCGTCGGGCGGAAGTACGCGGCTCAGCCCCAGCGCCAGCTTGGCGCCGCCGACACCGCCGGACAGAGCGACGACCGTGCCGCGGCTCACCGGAACATGTCCTCGGCGGCGGGGCGTACCAGGTTGGCGGCCGGGTTGTCCGGCGCGGTCCAGGCCAGGCCGCGCACCAGCACGGCGGGCTGCGCCTCGTCGCTCTGGCCCATGACCAGCGAGGCGGCCGAGGCGATCTCGTCGGCGAAGCCTGAGATGCTGACCTGCAGGGTGCGACCGAACAGGTCGGGATTGCCGCGCAGGTCGAGCAGGGCGGGCAGGCCGGCGGCGCCGATCGCGATGCCCTGCGTGCCGCGCCGCCACGCCCGGCCGAAGCTGTCGGTAACGATGACGGCGGGCGCCATGCCCAGCCTCTGCCCCAGCGCGGTGCGCAGGCGGGCGGCGCTGCCGTCGGGATCCGTAGGCAGCAGCAGCGCGCGCTCGATGCCGTCGGCCGGCGCTACGTTGGACTGGTCGATGCCGGCATTGGCCATCACGAAGCCCAGCCGGTGCTCGACGATCAGCACATTGGGCCGTGATCGCACCACGCGCACCGACTCCGACAGGATCAGCTCGACCAGCCGCGGGTCCTTCGGAACTTCGGCGGCAAGCGCGACGGCGCGCGGCGCCGGCACACCCGAGGCCAGCTCGACCCTCCGGCCCTCGGCCTTGGAAACGATCTTCTGGGCCAGGGCCAGGACGTCGCCGGGTCGCGGCGCGATCGCGCCGCGCGCATAGGCCTCGGCCAGCAAAGCGGCGAGATCGTCGCTCGCCTTGACCATCGGCAGGCCGGGCAGGGCCAGCAGTTCCAGCCGGCCGACGCCGCTCATCGCCGGATCAACCGAAGCGCCTGCGCAGGCGCGGCAGCACCTCGGCGCCGAAAAGAT
>CAIYWM010000943.1 GCA_903929895.1 uncultured Alphaproteobacteria bacterium | reverse complement strand
GGCATCATCACGATCACGAATGCGAATACGACGATTGCCTACTGCCGCTACGGCTGTTCCGGAGAGATCGAGTATCTGTTCGTCAGTTCGCCGTTCCGGCGCCAGGGCTACGCCGGGCGGATGCTGGACCTCGTTGAGGAGCGGCTGGGGACCAGGCTCCGCTTCAACCCGCCGATCAGCCCGCTGGGGCGGCACGTCGTCGACGCCTACAGCCGACGCTGCATCAGCACCGGTAAGAGCGAGAAGGAAATGACGTTGCGCCTCGTGACGCGCGACGAAAGAGCGGCCGCGTGCAGGACATGAAAACTGGCTCCGGGAATGCCGATGGCGATGCGCTCCCCGCGGGAGGCATCGCCATCGTTATCGGCTCGTCGGGAGGCATCGGCAGCGCCTTGCATGAACGCCTCTCGGCGCAATCCCGCTTCAGCGCGGTGCTGGGATTGGGGCGAAGAAGCTCGCCGCCCCTCGACCTGACAGACGAGCCGAGCATTGCCGGCGCGGCCCGTCATGTCGGGGCGCTCGGGGCGGATGTGCGCCTGGTCATCGATGCCAGTGGCATTCTCCACGGTGACGGTCTCTCACCCGAAAAGAGCTGGCGCGATCTCGATCCGGCGCAGATGGCCAGGGCCTTCGCGGTGAATGCCATCGGTCCCGCCTTGCTGATGAAGCACTTCCTGCCGTTGCTGCCGCGTCAGGGGCGGTCGGTGTTCGCCACGCTGTCGGCCAGGGTCGGCAGCATCGGCGATAACCGGCTGGGTGGCTGGTACAGCTACCGCGCCTCGAAGGCGGCGCTCAATCAGTTCGTCCGCACGTCGGCCATCGAGCTTGGCCGCCGCCAGCCGGCCGCCCTCTGCGTGGCGCTCCATCCCGGGACGGTGGCAACGTCGCTCTCGACGCCCTTCGTCAAGGCGGGTCTCGACGTACAGACGCCCGACCAGGCGGCCGGGCGTCTGCTCGACGTCATCGATCGCCTTCCGCCCGGGAGCAGCGGCGGCTTCTTCGATCACCGCGGCGATCCGGTGCCGTGGTGACCGTGCTCCAGGTCGTCGATCCGGCAAGCGGCTATTCGCGCTTGTCCGCGACATTGATGCCCATGACCTTCTTGGCCGGGAACTTCTTGAAGGTGCCGAGATGCCCGCGCATGCCGAGCTGGAAGGCCTCGACGTAGGCGAGCTTGCGCGTCAGGTAGTTGTGCTGCTCTTTCGGATCCAGATAGAGATTGAACAGCTTCGGATACGCATAGCGCTCCAGCACGCCCGTGAACCCACCCGTGCCGAACGCGTCCGTCGCGTTGTCGCTGGTGGCAGACAGCACCATCTTGTATTCGCCGCAGCGCAGGCCCGAGAAGGTCTGGCTGAGCCAGTAGTAGTGGTACTTGCGGTTGGACAGACCGTCGGGCGCCAGCAGGAAAGAACTCTGGTCGATGCCGTCGATGTATCGATCGGACGGCAACAGGTCGGAGGCTCCGGCCAGGCCGAGCGCCGTCGGCACGATGTCGTTGAAGTCGAACAGCCCGTCGCTCTGGCGGCCGGCCTCGATCGTGCCCGGCCAGTACATCAGGCCGGGGACGCGCACGCCGCCTTCCCAGGTCGAGCCCTTGGCGCAGCGGAACGGCGTGAAAGCCGCGTCCGGCCACGTTTCCATATGCGGGCCGTTGTCGGACGAGATGAAGATCAGCGTGTCCTCGAGCTGGCCCGACTTGCGCAGCGCCTCGACGAGGCGGCCCATGATCTCGTCGAGTTCGAGCAGCGTGTCCTTGTAGGGATGCTTGGCCGGCGACTTGCCGAGGAACTTCTCGCCCGGATAGTTGTCGAAGTGGGCGCCGCGCGTGCAGTGATAGAGCAGCCACGGCTTGTCGGACTTGGCCTGCTTCTCGATGAACGCCTCGGAATACTTGCACCACTTCTCGTCGAGTTCGGAGAGGACGGGGATCGTCACCTCCTCGACGTTGGTCAGTTCCTTGCCCTTGGTCGCGTGCACGAAACAGCGGTTGAAGGGCATGTTCTTGATCCACTCGGTGCGCGCGTCCGAATAGACGATCTCGGGGAAGAAGTGCGGGTCACGCCACTCGGTGTACATGTCGGAGACGGAGAGGAAGCCGTAGAAATCGTCGTAGCCGACATGCTGCGGCTGGCTCTCCACGTTCTCGCCGAGATGCCACTTGCCGACCGCCTGCGTCGTGTAGCCGGCCTGGCCGAGCAGCATCGGCAGCGTGATCTCGCCCTGCAGCCCGCCGGGTTCACCGTACATTGGCGGACGATGCAGCCCGTGACGGTTCGGAACGCGGCCGGTGTGCAGCGTCGCGCGCGACGGCGAGCACGAGGGTTCGGAATAGCAGGAGGTGAGCTGCAGCCCACCGCGCGCGATCTTGTCGAAGTTGGGCGTCGGCGCGCCCACCGCGACGCCGCCGCCATAGCAGCCGAAGTCGCCCCAGCCGACATCGTCCATCAGGTAGATCAGGATGTTGGGCTTCTTCTTTCGGGCGGCGATTTTTCGCGCCGCGGCTTCGACGTCTTCCTTGTGCACGAACGCGGGTTCGAGATGGTTTGCCTTGCGCACGGTCTGCGTTGCGATGGCGTCGAATGCCGGCATGTTTCCTCCGTTGAATTGCGCGCAAACTAGCCGCTTGCTGCGTCGATGGCGATGGCGCGTGCGAGTGCCGTGAGCGGCGGACCATAGCGGGCGCCGGCCTCGGCTTCGCTCATCGCGGAGCGGGTGAAGCGCATCGAGATGCACCCCAGTACGCGGTCGTTCCTGTGAATGGCGACGGCGATTCCCTGCAGGCGGGCCGGCCGCGTCAGGAGCGAGAAGGCATGGCCGTTGCGGCGTATACGGGCAAAGTCCGCGGCCAGCTTTGCGTCGTACCGCACGCCGAGGTCGCGC
>CAIYWM010000942.1 GCA_903929895.1 uncultured Alphaproteobacteria bacterium | reverse complement strand
CTCGGCGAAGGCGACCGGCTTGCCGAGGACCTTCTCCAGCGGCTCGACCAGTGGCCGCAGCGTCATTTCCGGCACGCGCTTGCCGTCGGGCCGGCCGAAGTGGCTGAGCACGATCACCTTCGCGCCCTTGGCGGCCAGCTCCTTGATCGAGGGCGCCGCGCGCTCGATGCGCGTGGCATCGGTCACCTTGCCGTTCTTCATCGGCACGTTGAGGTCGACGCGCACCAGCACGCGCTTGCCCGACATGTCCACGGAATCGATCGTCTTGAAGGTGGTTTGCGGCATGATCTCTCTCTTGTCTGTCGGACGGGCGTCTAGCGTTTCCGAATCACGAATACCAGTACCTCGCCCTCGCGGCTCGAGGAGACCAGCTCGTGTCCGGTCTGCCGGCAGAAGGCCGGGAAGTCGGCCTCGGCGGCGGGATCGGTGGCGCGCACGGTGAGCAGCCCACCGGGCGCCAGTTCGCGCAGCTTGCGGTTGGCGCGCAGCACGGGCAGGGGGCACAGCAGCCCGGTGGCGTCGTAGTCCAGCGTTTCGGTCATCGTGGTTTGTAGTACTGCATGGCTTCCGGCAGCCAGCGCCTGATATCGGCAATGCGCGTGGTGTCGGCAGGATGCGTGCTGAGCCATTCCGCCTGCCGCTTGCCGGAACTGGCGGCGCGCATGCGCTCCCACAGGCCGACCGCCTCGCGCGGGTCGTAGCCCGCCATCGCCATCAGCACGAGGCCGATCCGGTCGGCTTCGGATTCCTGGGCGCGCGACATCGGCAGGATGTAGCCCACCGTGGCGCCGGCGCCGACCGCGGCCATCATCGCCGGGAGATAGGTGCGGCTGCGGCCGCTCACCGTCGCCGACAGGGCCACCGCCGCGGCGGCGGTGCCGACCGACGCCACCATCTGGTCGCTCATGCGCTCGGCGCCGTGGCGCGCCAGGGCATGCGCCACTTCGTGGGCGAGCACGACGGCCATGCCGGCTTCGGTCTTCGTGATCGGGAGCAGGCCCGTATAGACCACGACTTTGCCGCCGGGCAGGCAGAAGGCATTGGGCTCGTTCTTGTCGACGGTCTTGAATTCCCAGCGGAAGCGCGGCGCGCGCCACATTTCCTGGGGCGGATGCTCGGCGGCAGTGGCGATGCGCCGGCCGACCTTCTCGACCAGGGCGGTGGTCTGGGCGTCGCGCGACAGCGGTTCCTTGTTCAGCACCTCGCGATAGGCCTGCAGGCCCATGTCGCGTTCCTCGTTCTCGCTCACCAGCATGATCTGCGAGCGGCCGGATACCGGCGCCGTCTCGCAGGCAGCGAGCAGGGACGCGAGGCCGCACACGATCAGCAGGGAGCGCAGGATGGGGTGCATGGGCCGAAGTCTAGGGGCCGACCCGGGTGCGGTCGAGGGTGCGTCAGTCGGCGAAGAAGCCCGGTCCGCCGCGACGCTTCAGTTCTTCGCCGGCGTCGCGGCCGAGGGCAGCGGCCTCGCCGATCGAGCCGCGCCGTTCCGTGGCGATCACTTCCGATCCGTCGGGCCGCGCGATCAGACCACGCAGGTGAACCTCGCCGCCCGTCAGGATCGCGTGTCCCGCGATCGGGGTGCGGCAGGATCCGTCGAGCACGACCAGCATGGCATGCTCGGCGCGCACGCATACGGCGGTGGGCTCGTGATCGATCGCAGCGAGCCAGCCGCGCGTCTGCGCGTCGTTCTCTCGCGCCTCGATGCACACCGCGCCCTGGCCGACGGCGGGCAGCATCTCGGCTTCCGGGATGGCCGTGCCGACGCCGGTCCTGCCCAGCCGCTTCAGCCCGGCCAGCGCCAGGATCGTCGCCTGCACGGTGCCGTCGGCGCGCCGTGCGAGGCGGGTGTCGACATTGCCGCGCAGCGTGACGATGCGCAGGTCCGGCCGACGATGCAGCAGCAGTGCCTTGCGACGCAGCGCCGACGTGCCGACGATGGCGCCCTGCGGCAATTCGTCGATGCGCGCGAGATCGCCCGCGATCAGCACGTCGCGCGCATCCTCGCGCGGTAGGAAGGCCGCAATCGCCAGGCCGGGCGGCTGCGCCGTGGGCATGTCCTTCATGCTGTGGACGGCGGCGTCGATGCGACCCTGCAGCAGGGCTTCCTCGATCTCCTTGACGAACAGTCCCTTGCCGCCGGCTTCCGAGAGCGGCCGGTCCTGGATCACGTCGCCGGTGGTCCGGATGGCCACGATCTCGATGGCTCCGGGGCCGGCGAGCGCCGGGACCGCCTTGGCGAGCGCATCGCGCACCAGGCCGGTCTGGGTGAGGGCGAGAGGGCTGCCGCGGGTGCCGAGCCGGAGAAGGGGGGCCGTCATGTGCGCTGCTCTAGCGTAGCTCGCTTCGTCACGCCAGAAGCTGTGGTGCCGTCAGGTCGCGGCCGCGGGCAGTTGCGGGGGCCGAGGCTGGCAGGCAAGAAGATGGCGAACAGAGCGCGAGCATGAGCCAGGATCTCGAAATCGTACCGTTGTTCGCCACGCCGCTCGTCGTCCACGACGTGCCGGACGCGGCCGCGCTGAATGCCGACCTGCGACGGGTCATCGAGGAGCGCGAGAAGTCCCACCCCGGCACACAGGCGTCCAACGAAGGCGGCTGGCAGTCGACCTGGGACATGGAGCGCTGGGGCGGCGTGCCGGCGCTGAAGCTGCTGGCCATCGCCCGCAACACCGCCAATCGCGTGACGATCGACCGCTCGGGCAACGCCGGCGGAGGCCCCCATCCCGGCGTGTTCGCCGTGACGTGGCGCGCCAACATGTGGGCGAACGTCAACCGCAGCGGCCACGGCAACCTGCCCCACACGCATCCCGGCGCCTTCTGGTCCGGGGTCTACTATGTCGACGACGGCGGCATCGCCGCCGATCCGTCGCTGGGCGGGGCGCTCGAATTCCTCGATCCGCGTGGCGCCGGCCCGGTGATGTATGCGCCGCATCTCGGCTTCGCGATGAAGGGCGGCCTGTCGGGCGGCGCCAACGAGGTCCTGCAGCCCAAGGCCGGCCGGATGG
>CAIYWM010000941.1 GCA_903929895.1 uncultured Alphaproteobacteria bacterium | reverse complement strand
CCACGCTTTCGGACCGGCGGCAACGTCGATCACCGGCTCGGCCGCCAGCATGACCTCGAGCCGCAGCGCTTCCTGCGTCGACAGCCTCAACCGCTTGCCGATCACCGTGGCATCCACATCGGCCGTGAGGATCGATGCCAGGCGCCGGACCGCATCGGGTCTGTCCTCGCGCGCGATCAGCGCATGCAGCCGCGCCGTGCCGTCACATTCGGGCAGCCAGTGATCGAGGATGGCAGCTTCGCGCATCGCGGCGACAGTGTCGGCCGGCGCCGGCGCTTCGAGCAGGCGCAGCAGCTCCTTGCGCACGCGCTCGCCGGACAGGCCGCGCAAGCTTCCGGCATTGCGGCGACAGGCTTCGAAGCCCGCCGCATCGAAGGGCGGCCGCCCGTACCAGGCATGGAAGCGGAAGAAGCGCAGGATGCGCAGCCGGTCCTCGGCGATGCGCAGGTCGGGATCGCCGATGAAGCGCACGCGCGCTTCGGCGAGGTCGGTCCGGCCGTCGAACGGATCGTAGAGCGTGCCGTCGAGATCGGCATAGAGCGCGTTGAAGGTGAAGTCGCGGCGGCTCGCATCCTCCAGCCAGTCGTCGGTGAAGGCCACCACCGCATGCCGTCCGTCGGTCTCGACGTCGCGGCGCAAGGTTGTGAGCTCCAGGGGCCGCCCGTCGATGACCGCCGTCACCGTGCCGTGCTTCAGGCCCGTCGGCACCACCTTGATCCGGTCCGCCTTGAGGGCGAGCATCACGGTCTCGGGCGACTTGTCGACGGCGAGGTCCGGCTCCCTGCTCAGGATCGTCACGCCCAGCACCGCGTCGCGCACCCAGCCGCCGACGAAGCGCGCGGTAATGCCCGCACGGCCGAGGACATCGAACAACGTGAGGACCGCCGCATCGTTCGACCACGGCGGCACCTCCAGACGACCGACGGGCTTCATGACGCGAAGAGTCCGCCGTAGCCCTGATCCTGGGTGAAGAACATGACGATGAAGCCCACGATCGCGCAGGCGAAGCCCGCAATGCCGAGCCAGGTCATCGGCATGTCCTGCCAAGATGGCAGCGTGCCGGCGATCTTGCGCTCCTGCTTGATCTTCACCGCCCACGCCCAGAGGAAGAAGGCGCAGAAGGGCGCAAGCACGAGGACGAGGATCAGAAGGACGACGCGCATGGAGGCTCCCGGCCCGCGTCAGTCGCCGGCGGTCAGAATGAAGTGAAGGTTCTTCAGCATACCCGCCGTGGCGCCCCAGATGTAGCGCTCGCCGTACGGCATGGCGTAATAGCGCCGTTCGCGCCCCTGCCAGACCCTGCTGTCGATGCGGTGATTGCGCTCGTCGAGAAAATGGTCGAGCGGCACCTCGAAGACGTCGGCGACCTCGCGTGGATCTGCACGCATCGTGAAGCCGGGTGTGACGATGCCCACGATCGGCGTGATCTGGTAGCCGGTGCCCGTCCTGTAGAGGTCGAGCGATCCCACGACGTCGATGAAGTCGCGGGTCAGGCCGACCTCTTCCTCGGTTTCACGCAGCGCCGTCGCCGTCGCGTCGATGTCCTCGGCCTGCCGGCGACCGCCGGGAAAGGCGATCTGCCCCGCATGGCTCGGCATGTCCTCGGTGCGCTGCGTCAGCAGGACCGTGATTCCCGTCTCGCGCCGGATCAACGGCATGAGCACGGACGCAGGACGCCATACTTCGGGCATGGCCCCGACACCGTTCAGTGAGAAGTCACTGCCGATCGGCGGCGATGCCACGCGCAATCCGGATGCCAAACGCCTGCTGCGCTCCGCCACCCTCCGCACAATTTCGTCAACCGTCATGCCCTTGTTCCGGCCTCAATTCTGGGCTTCCCTCAAACATATTCCCTCGACGACAGGAGCGCCCTGGTGGCCCCCGATACATCGACCGCAACCGACGCCGACGCGCAGGCCGCCCTCGCCGACATCGAAAGGCTGGGAGGGCAACTTCGCGCCGCCCGCACTTCCATCGGCAAGGTCATATATGGCCAGCAGGACGTGATCGATCAAACCCTGGTTGCCCTCCTGTCCGGCGGCCATCTTCTCCTGATCGGTGTTCCGGGTCTCGCCAAGACCAAACTGGTCGATACGCTGGGCGTCGTGCTCGGGATGGAAGCCAAGCGCATCCAGTTCACGCCCGACCTGATGCCGGCCGACATCCTGGGCTCGGAAATCCTCGAGGAAGGCGAAGGCGGCCGCCGCTCCTTCCGCTTCCTGCAGGGCCCTGTCTTCGCCCAGCTGCTGATGGCCGACGAAATCAACCGCGCCAGCCCGCGCACCCAGTCGGCGCTGCTGCAGTCGATGCAGGAGCGGCATGTGACGGTGGCCGGCAAGCGCTACGACCTGCCGACGCCGTTCCACGTGCTGGCGACCCAGAATCCGCTGGAACAGGAAGGCACGTACCCGCTGCCGGAAGCGCAGCTCGACCGCTTCCTGCTGCAGGTCGATGTCGGCTATCCCGACGAGGAGGCCGAACGCCAGATCATGATCGGCACCACCGGCGCCGATCAGGCCGTCGCGACGCAGGCCCTTTCTCCGGGCGACCTGATGGCTGCCCAGGCCTTGGTGCGTCGCCTGCCGATCGGCGAGAGCGTCGTCGACGCCATCCTGAAGCTGGTGCGCGCCGGCCGTCCCGAGCACACCGATCTCGACGTCGTGCGCCAGCGCGTCGCCTGGGGTCCCGGCCCGCGCGCCAGCCAGGCCTTCATGCTGGCCTGCCGCGCCCGCGCCATCATCCAGGGCCGGCTCGCGCCGTCGGTCGACGATGTCGTGGCACTGGCCGGTCCGATCCTGCGTCATCGCATGGCCGTCAACTTCTCCGCCCGCGCCGAAGGCGTAACCGTCGAGTCCGTCATCGCCCAGATGTGCGCCCGCCTTGGGTAATCGTCTGGCCCAGGCATTGCACCGCGGGAGTTCATGACTGCGCCTTCAACACTTCATCGATCGCTCGAACTCGCCGGCACGCTGCCCGCCCTGATGGTGGCTGCCGATCGCGTGGCCGCGACCGTGATCCAGGGCGTGCATGGCCGTCGACGCGTCGGCCAGGGCGACGCCTTCTGGCAGTACCGGCCCTATCGCGACGGCGACAGCGCGACCCAGATCGACTGGCGCCAGAGCGCGCGCAGCCGCACGCTCTTCGTGCGCGAGACGGAATGGGAGGCCGCGGCCAGCATCTGGCTGTGGCGTGACGCCTCTCCCTCGATGCAATACGCCTCGCTCAAGAACGCCGACACCAAGGCGCTGCGCGGCGAGCTGATCACGCTGGCGGTGGCCAGCCTGCTGGCCGATGCCGGCGAACGCGTCGCCGTCTTAGGCGGCGGCATGCGCCCCGCCTCCGGCCGCGTCGCCGTGCGCCGCGTCGCGGAGACCCTGCTCGACGAGTCGCGCGACACGACCCGCACGCCCGCCAGCCTGCCGCCGATGGTGCCGCTGCCCGCGCACGGCACGATCGTGCTGGTGTCCGACTGGCTCGATCCGCTGGAGAAGATCGAGGAGATCATCCGCTACTACGCGAGCGTCGGCGTGCGCGGCCATCTCGTGCAGATCCTCGATCCCGCCGAGGAAGAGCTGCCGTTCGACGGTCATGTGAAGTTCGAGGGCCTCGAATCCGAAGGCCAGCACACGATCCGCAGGGTCGAAGCTGTCCGCTCGGCCTACGGCGCCCGTCTCGCGGCCCAGAAGGAAGGGCTGCAGCGTCTCGCACGGCCCGCCAACTGGACCGTGCACCTCCATCGCACCGACCGGTCGCCCCAGACCGTTCTCCTGTCGCTTTACCTCGCCATGGCCGACATGGGCCGGCTGAACCTGGCCTGACCGCATGCTGAGTCTCGGCGCATTCGCCTTCGCTGCCCCCGGCATGCTGGCCCTGCTGGTGGCCCTGCCGGCGATCTATTTCCTGCTGCGGCTGATCCCGCCGCTGCCCAAGCTCGTGCGCTTCCCGGCGATCCGGTTGCTGGTCGGGCTGGAGCCGCCCGAGCAGACTCCGATGAAGATGCCGTGGTGGCTGCTGCTGCTGCGGCTCCTGCTGGCGACGGCGCTGATCCTGGCGGTGGCGCGCCCGCTCCTCAATCCGCAGGCCGAGCTGCCGGGCCGCGGTCCGCTTCTGCTGGTGATCGACGACGGCTGGTCGAGCGCGCCCGGGTGGGCGACGCGCACGGCCCATGCCGAGCGCCTGATCCAGCGCGCCGAACGCGCCAATCGCCCGGTTGTGCTGGTCGGCACCGCGCCGGCGCCGCTCGATGCACCGGCAACCCGTCGCGGCGCGATGCGTCCCGATGAGGCGCGCACCTTGCTGCGTGCCTTCCGGCCCAAGCCCTGGCCGACCGATCGCGCGGCGGCGGCAGCCGCCATCGACCAGATGCAACTCGACGCCGGCGCCTATGCGGTCTGGCTGAGCGACGGTCTCGAGGACGAGGGCTCCACGCGTCTCGCCGAACGCCTGCGCCGCTTCGACGGCTTGCAGGTGCTGCTGCCCGACCAGGCGACGACGCCGTTGCTTCTGCTGCCGCCGGCCGCCGAAGGGCGCGACCTCAAGGTCCGGGCGCTGCGCCCCGCCGCCGACGGTCCACGCAAGGCCGCGATCCAGGCCTCCGACGAACAGGGCCGCGTCGTGGCCCGCATCGATCTCGACTTCGCCGCCACCGCGACACAGGGCGAAGGCATGCTCTCCATCCCGGCAGAGCTGCGCAACCGCATGGCCCGCCTCGACATCGAGGCCCAGGGCGGTGCCGGCAGCACCATCCTGCTCGACGAACGTCATCGCCGTCGCCCCGTGGCGATCCTCGGCGAGCGCGCAACGGCCGGCAACCAGCCGCTGCTGCAGGAGATCTACTTCCTCGAGCGCGCGCTGGATCCCTATGTGAGCCTGAGCATCGGCGACCGCGAAGCGGTGCTGACCCGTAACACCGCTGTGCTGCTGATCCCGGACGGCGCCGCGCCGTCGGCCAACGACCGCGAGGAGATCGCCAAGTGGATCGAGCGCGGCGGCATCGCCGTGCGCTTCGCCGGTCCCAACCTGGCGGCCGGCGCCGACAACCTCGTGCCGACACCGCTGCGCCTGGGCGACCGTGCGCTGGGCGGCATCATGAGCTGGGGCCAGCCCAGCGCGCTGGCCGAGTTCCCGCCCAACAGCCCCTTCCTCGGCATCCCGGTGCCGAAGGACGTGCGCATCTCCCAGCAGGTGCTGGCCGAGCCGACGCCCGACCTCGCCGACAAGACCTGGGCCCGTCTGGCCGACGGCACGCCGCTGGTCACCGCCGAGAAGCGCGGCCAAGGTTATCTCGTGCTGATCCACACCACCGCCAACACCGGCTGGAGCAACCTGTCCTTGTCGGGCCTGTTCGTTAACATGCTGCAACGGCTGGTCACGCTCTCGCGCGGCGTCGCGGGCGACGGCGTCAATAAGGCGCTGAAGCCGTGGCGTACCCTCGACGGCTTCGGCCGCCTCGGCTCGCCGCCCGCCGGCCTCCAGATGCTGCCGGCCGATGCCGCCGAGACCTTCCAGCCCCGGCCTGCTTCCCCGCCGGGCCTCTATGGCGACGAGAACGCCCAGGTGGCTTTCAACATCGGCGGCCGCATCGCCGCGCCCAAGCCGCTGGTGCTGCCGAGCGGCGTGGCGACCGACCGGCTCTCCGAAGCCGGCGAGACCGACCTGTCAAAATGGTTCCTGCTGGCCGCGCTCCTGCTGCTGCTGGCCGACCTGCTGATCTCCCTGTGGCTGCGCGGCCTGCTGCCGAAGGCCGTCCGGTTCGGGCGCGCCGCCCCGGCCGCCGTGCTGCTCGCCGCCCTGGCCTTCACCGGTGCCCCCGACCTGCTGGCACAGCAGCCCGCGCCGCCCCAGCCCGGCACGGCGGCAACCGCGCCGGCGCGGCCTGGCCCGCCGCCGCTCACCGACGAGCAAGCGCTGAAGGGCTCGCTCGACATCCGCCTCGCCTACATCATCACCGGCGACAAGGAAGTCGACGACATCAGCAAGGCCGGCCTCGAAGGGTTGAGCGAGATCCTGCGCAGCCGTACTTCGGTCGAGCCTGCCGATCCGGTCGGGCTCGATCTCGAGCGCGACGAGCCGCGCCTCTATCCGCTGATCTACTGGCCCGTGACCTCGACCCAGCCGGCCCTGTCGCCGCGCGCCCAGGCCTCGCTCGACCGCTACCTCCGTACCGGCGGCATCATCTTCATCGACACGCGCGACCAGCAGATGAATTTCGACCGTCCGGCCGGCGGCAATCCCGACCTCAAGCGCCTGCTGGCCGGCGTCGAGACGCCGCCGCTGGTCGCCATGCCGCCCAACCACGTGCTCAGCAAGGCCTTCTATCTCCTGTCGGACATGCCCGGCCGCTGGCAGGGCGGCAAGCTCTGGATCGAGTCGGGAACCGGCCGCGTCAATGACGGCGTGACGACCATCTTGATCGGGTCGAACGACTATGCCGGCGCCTGGGCCGTCGACCAGCGAGGCCGCGGTCTGATGCCGGTGACGCCGGGCGGCGAGACGCAGCGCGAGATGTCCTATCGCTTCGGCGTCAATCTCGTGATGCATGCGCTGACCGGCAACTACAAGGACGACCAGGTTCACCTGCAGGACATCATGCAGAGGTTGAGGCGATGAACATGACATCGGCCGTCTCGGTCGCCTTCGATCCGCTGCTGCCGTGGACGGTACTGGCCGTGCTGGGCGCGGTTGCCCTGGTGCTGGTGCTGCTCGGCCTGCGCGCCGGCGCGCGCGGCACGCTCTGGCGGCTGGGTTCGCTCGTCGTCGTGCTGGCGGCGCTGGCCAATCCCTCGCTGATCGAGGAGCAGCGCAAGCCCATCGCCGACGTGGCCCTCGTTGTCGTCGACGACAGCGATTCCATGGCGATCGGTGATCGGCGCCAGCAGGTCCAGACCGCGCGAGAGAGCCTGAAGCGCAAGCTCGGCCAGCAGGACGGGCTCGAAGTGCGCGAGGTCGTGCTGCCTCCGTCGCAGATCCAGCTCGGCAGCGAACGGCCGGGCGGCACACGCCTGATCGACACGATGCGCTCGGCGCTGATCGAGATCCCGCAGGAACGCCTGGCGGGCGTGGTGCTGTTGAGCGACGGTCAGGTGCATGACGTGCCGGCCGGTGTGCCGCCGGAACTGGGCGGCGCGCCGGTGCACGCGCTGATCGCCGGCCGCAAGAACGAGCGCGACCGGTTGATCGTGCTCGAGCAGTCGCCGCGCTACGGCGTGGTCGGCCGCGAGGTGACGACCAAGTTCCGGATCGACGATCCCGCGGGCGGCACCGCGCCGGTCACCCTGTCGGTGGGCGGCGAGGTCGTGAAGCGCATCGACGTCCCGGTCGGCCGTTCGGTCGAATTGCCCATCACCGTCGGCAATCCAGGCGCCAACGTCGTCGAGCTGGAAGTCGGGCCGGGCCCCAGCGAACTCACACTCGACAACAACCGCGCGCTCTTCACCATCAACGGCGTGCGCGACCGGCTGCGCGTCCTGCTGGTCTCCGGCGAGCCCTACCAGGGCGAGCGGGCGTGGCGGAACCTGCTGAAGAGCGACCCCGCGGTCGATCTCGTGCACTTCACCATCCTGCGCACGCCGCAGAAGGACGATTTCACGCCTGTGCGCGAACTGTCGCTGATCGTCTTCCCGATGCGCGAGCTGTTCGAGCAGAAGCTGAAGGAATTCGACCTGATCATCTTCGACCGCTACGAGTCGGGAAACCTGATCACGCGCGACTATTTCCGCAACATCACCGAATACGTGAAGGGCGGCGGCGCGCTGCTCGTCTCCGTCGGCCCGGTGTTCGCCACGCAGCGCTCGCTCTATCGCACGCCGCTCGGCGCCATCCTGCCCGGCGCCCCGACGGGCGACGTTGTCGAGACCGGCTTCAAGCCCAAGGTGACCGAGATCGGCCAGCGCCATCCGGTGACCGCGAACCTGCCGCAGGCCGGCGATCCCAACAAGGAGCCGGAGTGGGGCCGCTGGTTCCGCCTGATCACGTCGCGCACCGAGCGCGGCAACGCGGTTCTGGCTGGCGCGGATGAGAAGCCGCTGGTGATCCTCGACCGGGTCGGCGAGGGCCGCGTGGCGCAGCTTCTGTCCGACCACCTGTGGCTGTGGAACCGCGGCATCGACGGCGGCGGGCCGCAGCCCGAGCTGGTACGCCGCGTCGCGCACTGGCTGATGAAGGAGCCCGATCTCGAGGAAGAGGCGTTGCGCGCCACAGCCGTCGGCGGCCGCATCGAGATCACCCGCCGCACGCTGGCCACCACCTTCCCGCAGGTCACGATGACCTCGCCGGGCGGCGCCACCCGCACGCTCGACCTGCGCCAGACCGCGCCGGGCCTTGGCGTTGCCGTGGTCGATGTCGACAAGCCCGGCCTCTACCGCTTCGACGACGGCACCCTGCGCGCCGTCGCCGCCGTCGGCAGCCCCGATCCGCTGGAATTCTCCGACGTGCGCGCGACCGACGCGAAGCTGAAGCCGCTGGTCGACGGCACGGGCGGCGCCCTGATGTGGCTGGCCGACCAGTCGGACCCCGACATCCGCACCGTCCGCCCCGGCCGCGCCGCCGGCGGCTCCGACTGGATCGGCCTGCGCCGCAACGAGGGCTACACGGTCGCCGGCATCAACCAGCTGCCGCTGCTGCCCGGCATCCTGGTGGCTCTCGCCTTCCTGATGGCCATCGCCAGCGCCTGGTGGCGCGAGGGTCGCTAAGCTGAGCTAAGCTCAGCTGTTAAGCGTCAGGCCGCGGCTTGGTTACAAGCCGCCAAGCCCTCGGCAATGTCCGAGAGCGCCTAAGAACGAACGACCAAACGCTTCCTCAATACGTCGCCCTGCCACCCGAAATATCGAAGACCGCGCCGGTCGAGAACGAGCAGGCCGGCGAGGCCAGCCAGTAGGCCAGCTCGGCGACCTCTTCAGGACGAACCATGCGGGCCATCGGCACGTTGGCCAGCAGCTTGGCGCGACGCTCGTCCGTGAGCTCGCCGAAGATCGCCGTCTCCGAAGCCGAGGGCGTGATCGCGTTCACGAGCACGCCTGACGTCGCGAGTTCCTTGCCCATCGACTTGGTGAGCGCGATGACGGCGGCCTTGGAGGCGACATAGGCGGCGACGTTGGGGTTGCCGTCCTTGCCGGCGATCGAGGCGATGTTGACGATCCGCCCATAGCCGCTCGCCACCATGTCGGGCACTGCGGCCTGGCAGCAGCGGAACGTGCCATTCAGGTTGATGTCGAGCACCCGGTGCCATTGCTCTTCGGGATACGACCCGATGCCGGCGGAGGGTCCGAGGATGCCGGCGCTGTTGACCAGGATCGATGGCGTGCCGAGCGCCGCCTTGGTCGCCGACCAGGCCGCTCTCACCGCACCCGTATCGGTGATGTCGACGGCGAACGGCGTGGCGAGCGCGCCGATCTCCCCGGTCGCGCGCTGCGCGCCGGCAAGATCGACGTCCCACAATGCGACCCGGATGCCTTCGCGCGCGAAGCGATGCGCGATGGCGCGACCGAGGCCGCTGGCCGCGCCGGTGACGACGGCGGCCTGCGCTACGGGGCTCATGGCTTGACGTTGGCCTGCTGCGCGATCTTGCGCAGGGTCGCGATATCCTTGGCCGTCTGGGCCTTGAGATCGTCAGGGCTGATGGTCGAGGCGGTCATGCCGAACTCGGCCCAGCGCGCCTTGATGTCCGGCATCGCCAGGATCTTCATCAGCTCGGCATGCAGGCGATCGACAATCGGCTTGGGCGTGTTGATCGGCGCCATCAGGTCGTAGCGCCAGACGAAGTCGAAATCGACGCCCTGCTCGACGAAGCCCGGCACGTCGGGGAAGTTGATCGAGCGGCGCGTGCACGAGACCACGACCTTGACCTTGCCCGACTTGACCATCGGCACCGCCGACTGAACGTCGGAGAAGCCGAGCTTGATATGGCCCGCCGCCACGTCGTTCAGCACAGGCGCCGCGCCCTTGTAGGGCACGTGGGTCATGTTGATGCCGGTGCCGGCGCGGATGATCTCGGCGCAGAGATGGCCGGTGGAGCCATTGCCCCAGGTTCCGTAGTTCACTTCGCCGGGCTTGGCCTTGGCGAGAGCGATCACGTCACGCAGGTCCTTCACCGGATAGTCCGGGCTGGCCACCATCACGACGGTGGCCGAACCGATGTCGGCCAGATGCTCGAAATCCTTGACCGGATCGTAAGGCAGGTCGGGCATCACCGCCGGATTGACGACGACGGTGCTGGCCGATCCCAGGACCAGCGTATAGCCGTCCGCCGGCGCCTTCTGGGCCGCTTCCATGGCGATGACGCCCGAGGCGCCCGGCTTGTTGTCGACGATCACGGTCTGCCCGAGCGCGGTGCCGAGCTTCTCCGCCAGGGCGCGCGCCACCAGATCGGTGCCGCCGCCCGCCGCGAACGGCACGATCAGGCGAATCGGCTTGCTCGGCCACTTGGCGTCGGTCGTCTGGGCAAATGCGGGCGCCGTCACGCCCAGGGCCAAAGCCAGGGCGAACGCCCTCCGGAACAGTCTCATTCTTTCCTCCACGTGATTCTTGATTACTTCGCCGTCGGCGGCACACACGAGTCGCGCAGCACGAGATCGACCGGCAGCAACGCCCGCGACTGGCCCTCCCCCGTGCCCCGCAGCCGTTGCAGCAGCAGTTCCGCCGCCGCCCGGCCGACATCCTCCAGGCTCCAGCGCAAGGCCGTGATCGCCGGCGAATGCACGGCGGCGAGATCGGTATCGCCGACCGAGATCACCGACAGGTCGCGCGGCACCGAAAGCCCGAGATCGCGCGCGGCACGCAGCGCGCCAGCGAGGATGCGGGTGCCGAGCGCGATGATCGCCGTCGGGCGGTGATCACGGCGCAGCAAAGCGAGCGCATCGCCCTGCGCGAAATCCATCGACGATTCCTGCAGGCAGACCAGTGCTCCCGCGGGATCGATATCGGCCTCGGCGAAGGCTGCCTTGAAGCCCGCGATGCGCTCGCGGCCCGGCCGCATGCGCGCGCCCGGCGTCAGCAGCGCGATACGTCGATGGCCCAGCCCTATCAGATAGCGCGTCGCGGTCCGGGCTCCTTCGCGATGGTCGACCAGGACCGCGGGCCACGGCGTATCCTCTTCGTGCGGAACGTCGCGATCGAGGATCACGACCGGCGCGCCACCGGCCGCAAGCTCGCGCCAGGCGCGGTCGTTCTCGTCGCTGCCGGGCGCGACCAGCATGCCGTCGAGGCGGCGGCTGCGGAACGCCGCGACCATCGCCCGCTCGCGCGCCGGATCGTTGGCCGTGTTGCCGACGATCATCAGCAGACCGGCCTCGCGCAGCCGGGCCTCGGCCGCCTGCACGATGCTGGCATAGAGTGGATTGGCGAGATCGGAGACCAGGCACCCGACCATCCCGGTGGTGCGCGTGCGCAGGCTGCGCGCCTGGAGATCGGGCTGGTAGCCGAGCTTCTCCGCCGCGGCGGCGACGTCGCGCGCCACCCGGGCGCTGACGTTCTTGCCGCCATTCAGTGCCCGCGACACCGACCCGACCGACACGCCGGCCGCCCGTGCCACGTCTCGGATGGTCATTCTGGAAACGATTTCTACCATACGAGTCCGCATATTTGACATCCATGCCGCTGCTTGCAAGGTTAAATTGGAAACGTTTCCATTTTGCGGAGTTTGGCGACCATGGGTGCTTCCGTTCCGGAGCGCGCGAGTACGAACGAGGCCGACGTCGAGTGCGATGTCGTCGTGGTGGGCGCCGGCTTCGGCGGCCTCTACGCACTGCACAAGATGCGCGAGATCGGATTGTCGGTGCGCGGCCTCGAGGCGGCGCCCGATGTCGGCGGGACCTGGTACTGGAACCGATATCCTGGCGCACGCTGCGACGTGCCGAGCCTCTTCTACTCCTACAGCTGGTCGCCGGAACTGCGCCGCGAATGGCGCTGGACCAACCGGTATGCCGGCCAGGAGGAGATCCTGAGCTACGCCCGGTTCGCGGCCGACCGGCTCGACCTGCGCAAGCTGATCCAGTTCGACACCAGGGTCGCCGGCGTGACCTTCGACGAGACGGGCAAGCAGTGGGTCGTCGAGACCGATCGCGGCGATCGGCTGCGCGCCCGCTTCGTCATCATGGCGACCGGCGGCCTGTCGGTGCCCAACACACCCGACATTCCCGGCGTCGCCGACTTCAAGGGCAGCATCTACCACACCGCCCGCTGGCCACAGGCCCCCGTCGACTTCGAAGGCAAGAGGGTCGGAATCATCGGCACCGGATCCTCCGGCGTGCAGGCGATCCCGATGATCGCGAAGGACGCGAAGCAACTCGTGGTGTTCCAGCGCACCCCCAACTTCTCGGTGCCGGCGCGCAATCGGCCCCTGACCGATCAGGACCACAAGAGCTTCGACGACGGCCTGGAGGCTTATCTCGCCAGCCTCGAGCAATCCGACTTCGGCCGCGTGCCGCCGACGGCGTTCACCGCGGAAGTGCCGCCGCGCGACGTGCAGTGGGCACGCTACGAGCAGCTCTGGCAGGAGGGCGGCAGCGGCGGCTTCCTGAAGGCCTTCCCCAACATCCTGGTCCATCCCGACGTCAACGAGGTCTGCGCCGACTTCGTACGCCAGAAGATCCGCGAGACGGTGAAGGATCCGAAGACCGCCCAGGCCCTGTCGCCCGAGGGCTATCCGTTCGGCGTGAAGCGCCTGTGCGTCGATACCGACTATTTCGACACTTACAACCGGCCGAACGTCGAGCTCGTGAGCCTGCGCGAGGAACCGATCGAGAAGATCACCGCCGACGGTGTCGACACGGCGGCGCGGCACTTCGATCTCGACGCGCTGGTCTTCGCCACCGGCTTCGACGCGCTGACCGGCGCCCTCCTCGCCGTCGACATAAGCGGCCGGGGCGGCACCAAGCTCAAGGACGCCTGGTCGGAAGGACCCCGGACCTATCTCGGCCTGACGGTGGCGGGCTTCCCGAACCTCTTCACGATCACCGGTCCGGGCAGCCCGTCGGTCATCGGCAACGTGATCACCAATTGCGAGTATCACGTCGACTGGATCGCCGAGTGCCTGACGCACATGGAGCGGCACGATCTCGCAACCATCGAGCCCGACGGCGAGGCGCAGATCGCCTGGGGCCGGCATGTCGCCGAAGTCGCCGACCGCACGCTCTTCCCCAGGGCCAACTCCTGGTACCTGGGCGTCAACATTCCCGGCAAGCCGCGCGTCTTCATGCCGTATATCGGCGAGGGCTACCGCACGACCTGCAAGGAGATCGTGGCCGACGGCTACCGCGGCTTCCGCTTCGGCGGCACGACACGCGCGCTGGGGGAGGCCGGCAAATGAGCCGACTGTTCGGACCGATCCGCCAGAACGGCTATGTCGTGCGCGACATCGAGGCGGCGATGAAGCACTGGATCGACGTGCTGCAGGTCGGACCGTGGTTCTACATCAACCGCGTGCAGACCGACTGGTTCCGCCATCGCGGCCAGGACTCGACCGCCGAGCTGAGCATCGCGCTGGCAAATTCCGGCGACCTGCAGATCGAGCTGATTCAGCAACGCAACGACGGGCCGTCGATGTACAAGGAGTTCCTCGACTCGGGCCGAGAAGGCCTGCAGCACGTGGCCTTCTGGTCGACCGACTACCAGTCGCTGTATGACCGTGCGATCGGCCTCGGATACAAGCTCGGCCACGAAGGCCAGATCGGCGGCGAGCGCGGCCGCGTCGCCTACTTCGACACCGGCGCGCCGGCCGATCCCCATGCCGGCACCGTCGTCGAGATCTCCGACATCAGCGGCAACAAAGGCCGCTTCTTCGAGTACGTCCGCAAGCGCGCCCAGGACTGGGACGGCACCGATCCGATTCGTCCTGTACAGGGCTGAGCTCCGCTCAGCCCACCGTTACCAACCAGAAACTTGATCCCCCTCCCTGTTGCGCCATTTTGGGACCAGCAAGGAGAACACCATGATCGAGCTCAGACCCTTCGATAAATTGGGCAAGTCGGACCACGGCTGGCTCAAGGCGAACTTCCATTTCAGCTTCGCCGACTACCGCAACCAGGACCGCGTCCACTGGGGGGCGCTGCGCGTCTGGAACAACGACCGGATCGCGCCGCAGTCTGGCTTCCCGCCTCATCCCCACCGCGACATGGAAATCGTGACCTACGTCATCAAGGGCGCGATCACGCACAAGGACCATCTCGGCAACGAGGGCCGGACCGAGGCGGGCCAGATCCAGGTGATGAGTGCGGGCAACGGCATCCAGCACGCCGAGTACAACATGGAAGAGGCCGAGACCGAGCTGTTCCAGATCTGGATCATTCCCAACAAGCAGGGCGTGCCGGCGCGCTGGGAGACCGTGCAGTTCCCCGCCGATGCGCGCGACGGCAAGCTCGTGCCGCTGGCGTCCGGGCGCGGCGATGACGGGGCGATCCCGCTCTACGCCGACGGCTCGCTGATGGCCGGCACGGTGAAGGCGGGCCAGTCGATCCGCCAGAAGCTGAACGGCAAGCCGAGCTATCTCGTGCCGGCCAAGGGTCGGATCGAGGTTCGCGGCAGCGACGGCAAGGTCGTGACGGCGAATGCCCGCGACGGCGTGGCCGTCGTCGACCAGGACGAGATTGAGATCGTCGCGCTGGAGGATGCCGAGATTGTGCTCGTCGAAACGGACCGCTTGAACTGAACCCTTCGTTCCATCCGCTCTCTCCCGCTAGGATGCCCCGGCAGCCTTGAGGAGAGAGCGTGAAGGAAGTCGAGTATTTCTACGCGGCGCATTCCGCGTTCGCCTATCTCGGTTCGGAGCGCTTCAGGGCGATTGTCACCGCGGCCGGCCGACGGATCGCACACAGGCCAGTGGACCTGCGTCGCGTCGTGGCTGAAGGCGGTGCCGTACCTTTCGGCCGTCGCACCAGGGCGCACGCTGCATACTACTTTGGCCGCGAGATCGAGCGCTGGAGCGAGGAGCGCGGTGCGCCGTGGCTGGGCCGGATACCCACCCATCACGCCAACGACATCACGCTGCCCAACTGCATGCTGATCGCGGGGCTGGTGCGCGGCATCGAGATCGATGGGCTGGCACATGCGATGCTGGAAGCGCATTGGCGGGACGACGCCGATCTTGCCGACCGCAACACCCTGGCCACGATCGGACGAGGTGTGGGTGTCGATCCAATGCCGCTGCTCGATCTAGCCCTCTCGACCGAGGTGAAGACGATCTATCAGGCCAATACGGACGAGGCGATCCGCCGCTCGGTATTCGGCTCCCCGACCTATTTCGTCGATGGCGACATGTTCTACGGCCAGGATCGTCTCGACATGGTCGAACGGGCGCTACGCAAGCCCTATGCGGGAGCCTGGCCGCCGGAGTCGACGCCGCCCTGAGATCCAAGATCAATTGACGATAGAGACCGGGCGGGCTTTGATCCCGCCCGGTTTTGGTTTGGGAGAAACGCATGGCCTACAAGGGCTTCGATCTGACGGGCAAGGTGGCGCTGGTGACCGGCGGTAACGGCGGTATCGGCCTCGGCATGGCCGACGCGATGGCCCAGGCGGGCGCCGGCGTCTGCATCTGGGGCACGCGCAAGGAGAAGAACGACGCGGCCGTCGAGCAGCTCAAGAAGCATGGCGGCAAGGTCCACGCCCAGATCGTCGATGTCGGCGACGAGAAGCAGGTCGAAGCGGCCTTCGCCGAGACGGTGAAGGTGATGGGCCATGTCGACAATTGCGTCGCCAATGCCGGCGTCTCCGGCCGCGGCAAGGGCTCCATCCTCGAGATGGACTACGCGGAATGGCGCCGCGTCCTGCAGGTCAACCTCGATGGCGTTTTCTTCACGTTCCGTGCGGCTGCCAAGCACATGGTCGAACGCGGCCAGGGCGGTTCGCTGGTGGCGATGGCCAGCACGGCGGCCATCGAAGGCGCGGCCCGCTCCAGCCACTACGGCGCCAGCAAGGGCGGCGTCACCGCCATGGTGCGCGCGCTCGCCGTCGAGCTCGCGCGCTACAAGATCACGGTGAACTCGATCCTGCCGGGCTGGATCGAGACCGAGATGACGGCCAACGCGGTGGCCAACCCGAAGTTCGCCGGCAACGTCCTGCCGCGCATCCCGGCCCGCCGCTGGGGCACAGGCGCGGATTTCGGCCCGCTCGCCGTCTATCTGGCGAGCGGCGCGACCGGCTATACGACGGGCCGCGACTTCGTTATCGATGGCGGCTATACGTTGTTTTAGCCCGTCGCCACTGCAGCATCAGACTTTGGGGAAACACTCATGATCAATCGGTTCGCAGCCAGCCTGGCCGTCCTCGTCGCCTTCGGCGCGCTTCCGGCGCTCGCGCAGCAACAGCAGCCCAAGCCGGCCGCCGCCGCGGCGACCCCGAAGGCCGATGAGGACAAGTATGTCGGCTACTACTATCCGAAGCCGACCGCGGTCGAGACCTACGCCTCGCCGATGCAGACGATCGCCGGTGCCGAGCGCGCCCAGCGGGTGCAGTTCGCCACGGTCGTGTCGCAGGGCACGATCCAGTCGGCCTATCGCGTTCCCTATTCGGTCTTCGTGAAGGGCGAGAAGGCGGACAAGATGATCATCGTCGGCCTGCAGCCGGGCGAGATGAGCACGATCTACCGCGCCCGCGCGATCCTCGCGAACATGACCACCATGTCGCGCCTGTCGCCGTTCTTCCAGGAGCGCACGATCGCCGAGGACGCGAACTTCTTCGACCTGCTGAAGCTGCTCGGCTTCCAGCAGATCACGATCAGCGACGGCGACAAGTTCACCCACCAAGTGAACATCAAATAAGCGCCTTCAGAGGCGCTTGCGGGCGGCAGCGCTGGTAATCAAGCGCGAGAGCCCGGTAGCTCAGCCAACGGGGCTACCTAAATCGCATTCATACCGCCGTCGATCACCAGTTCGGCGCCGGTCATGAAGCGGGACTCATCCGAAATCAGGTAGAGCACTCCGTAGGCAATGTCCTCCGGCGTGCCGAAATGGCCGATCGGCACGCGCTGGCGTGTGCGTTCGCGCGCCTTCTCGCTCGGCAGGATGTGCTCACCCATCGGCGTCATGATGATGCCGGGGTGCACCGAATTGCAGCGCACCTTGTAGCCCTTGCGCGCGCAGTCCATCGCCACGGTCTTGGTGAACTGGCGGACCGCGCCCTTGCTGGCGCCATAGGCCGAGAGATCGGGTGTGCCGAGGAAGGCCGCCAGAGACGACATGTTCACGATCGAGCCGCCACCCGAGGAGCGCAGCGCCGGCACGCCGTACTTGCAACCGAGGAACACGCCCTCGACGTTGATCGACAGGATGCGGCGCCACTGCTCGAGGCTCTCGCCCTCGAAAGCCGAGGGAAACGGTCCGGCGATGCCGGCATTGTTGACCAGCCCGTTCAGCCGGCCTTCGCGCGCCAGGATGTCGTCGATGGTGCGCTTCCAGTCGGCCTCCTTTGACGTGTCCTGCTCCTCGAAGCGCGCCTTGCCACCGATTTGTTGCACCGTCTCCAAACCACCCGCGCGGTTGACGTCGGTCACGATCACCGTCGCGCCCTCCGCCGCCAGCAGCTTCGCCGACGCGCGGCCGATGCCCGATCCGGCGCCCGTCACCAGCACGACCTTGTCTGCAACGCGGCTCATGCAATCCCTCCCCGAACTTTCTTGTCGCCAGGCTAGAAGCGGCGCAGGCTTGCGACAAGCAAGGAGGAACGCATGGCCCGCACGCTGGAATTCTACTTCGACTATGGCAGCCCCTACAGCTACCTGGCGGACACGCAGGTCGAGGCGATCGCCCGGCGCACCGGCGCGACCCTGGTGCGCAAACCGATGCTGCTGGGTGGCGTGTTCAAAGCGACCGGCAATCACTCGCCGGCCGAGCTGCCGCAGAAATCCGCGTGGAGCGGCTTCGACATGCCGCTGTGGGCCCGCCATTACGGCGTGCCGTTCCAGCGCAATCCCTTCTTTCCGGTGAACACGCTGGCGCTGATGCGCGGCGCCGCGGCCGCCCAGATCGACGGATCGTTCGAGCGCTATCACCCGGCGGTCTTCAAGGCGATGTGGGTCGAGGGCCGCAACCTCAACGACATCAAGGAGGTGGCGGCCGTGTTGACCGCGGCCGGCCTCGATGCCGGGAAGTTCGGGGCCCGCATCCAGGACCAAGACGTCAAGGACCGGCTCAAGGCCACCACCGAGGAGGCGGTCGCGCGCGGCGTATTCGGTGCGCCCACCTGCTTCGTGGACAAGATGATGTTCTTCGGCAACGATCGACTCCCCTTCGTCGAATTGGCTCTCAAGGAAGAACTCAAATGAAGAAGTTCGGTGTCCTCATCGCCGCCGGCCTGCTTTTCGCCGCGGCACCGTCCTTCGCGCAAACGGTCGGCACCTGCCCGCGCGGCGGCGGCAGCAGCCAGCCGCAGCCTGTCCGCATCCTGTTCGCCCTCAACAGTTCGGTGGTGCCGCCGGCCGAGAAGCCGATGATCGCCCAGGCGGTGAAGACCGCGAAGGATCGCCAGGTGTCGGCGATCTGCCTGATCGGCCATACCGACAAGCTGGGCGACAAGGCCTACAACGAGAAGCTCGCGCGCGCGCGCGCCCAGGCGGTCGCCGCCGAGATGATCCGCGACGGCTATCCGGCGAAGAACATCACCATCGTGGCCGACCCCGAAGCCTTCGGGAACATGAGCTTCGGCAGCGACAACGCCTCCGAGATCGACCGCAAGGTGACGATCTTTTACGCGCGGTGAATGCCTGT
>CAIYWM010000940.1 GCA_903929895.1 uncultured Alphaproteobacteria bacterium | reverse complement strand
ATGCCAAGGACCTGCCCGAGCAGGCGCGCGCCGCGCGGGCGCGCGGCCATGAGCTGATGCTGCACATGCCGATGGAGACCATCGGCCGCAACGATCCCGGCCCTGGGGCGCTGATGGTGTCCATGTCCGACGCCGAGCTGCGCCAGAAGGTGCTGATCGCGCTGGAGAGTTTCACCGGCTATGTCGGCATCAACAATCACATGGGCAGCCGCTTCACCGCCAACCGTCCCGACATGGAGCTGGTGATGCGCCAGCTCAAGCCGCGCGGCCTGATGTTCCTCGATTCGCGCACGAGCCCGCAGTCGGTGGGCGACCAGACAGCACAGGAGATCGGCGTGCCGTCGATCGTGCGCCACGTCTTCCTCGATGACGAGGACACGGTCGAGGCGGTTCGACGCAAGCTCGCAGAGACCGAGGCGGTGGCGCGCCGGCAGGGTTTCGTGGTGGCCATCGGCCATCCGCACGACTCGACCCTGCAGGCCCTGGCCGAATGGCTACCGACGGTCCAGGGCAAGGGCCTCGTTCTTGCGCCCTCGACGGCCGTATTGCGCAAGCGCAACGGTTGGGATTGAGTCGCGCCAACGAACAAATTGGAGGAAGCGACGTGCGCTACAACAAGCAGGCGATGATCGTGGCCCCGCAGCCCGAGCCGACGGAGGCGGGCGCCGACGTGCTGCGCGAGGGCGGCAACGCCGTCGATGCGGGCATTGCCTGCGCGCTGGTCCAGGGCGTGGTCGATCCTCAGATGTGCGGTATCGCGGGATTCGGCTCGTGCGGCATCTACATGCCGGGCAAGAAATTCCACGGCTACATCGACGCCCACGCGCCGGCACCTCTGGCGGCGCGGCCCGACATGTGGGCCAACCTGATCGAGAGCGAGGCGCGCGACGGCTACGGCTTCATCCTCAAGGGCCGCGTGAACGACATCGGCTACCAGTCGATCTGCGCGCCGGGCAATCTCAAGATGTACTACGACGCGCACAAGGAGCATGGCAGCCTGCCCTGGTCGCGCATCGTCGAGCCGGCCATCCATTGGGCGGAGAAGGGCTGGACCGTGCGGCCGCACGTCCACTTCTGGTGGGCCGACGACGGCGCCTTCGGCCGCGCGCCCAACTTCGAGCGCACCGGCTTCACGCCCGCCGCGCGCGAACTCTACTGTCGCCCCGACGGCGTGCCGAAGCGGGTGGGCGACCGGGTGATCAACCGCGACTATGGCCAGACCCTGCGCGCCATCGCCAAGGGCGGCGCCGACGTCTTCTATTCGGGTGAAATCGCTCATGCGATCGCCGATGACATGAGGAAGAACGACGCGCTGCTGTCGATCGAGGACCTCAAGGCCTGGAGGACCGTCCGCAACGAGCCGCTATGGGGCGATTATCGCGGCTACAGGGTTTCTACCAACCAGCCGCCGGGTGGCGGTGTCATGCTGATCGAGATGCTGAACATCCTCGAGAACTTCGACATCGGCGCGCTGGAGCACGGCTCATCCGAGCATCTGCGCATCGTGGCCGAGGCGATGAAGCGGGCGACGATCGACAAGGATGCCAAGGTCGGCGATCCGAAGTTCGTTACCGTGCCGGTCGGAGAACTGACGTCGAAAGCCTATGCCAAGTCGATGGCGGCCGAGATCGCGCGCGGCGAGAAGGCCAGCGTCACGCGCTTCAATTCGGGTGCGGTCTCGAAAGACACGACGCACATCTCCGTGCTCGACAAGGACGGCAACTGTTTCACCATGACCCATTCGCTGGGCATGCCCTCGGGCGTGATCACGCCGGGACTGGGCTTCATGTACAATGGCTGCATGGGCGTGTTCGACCCGCGGCCCGGCCGCGCCGGCTCGATCGCGCCCGGCAAGGCGCGCTTCAGCTCGGTCGTGCCGTCCATCCTCTTCAAGGACGGCAAGCCGCACCTGATCATCGGCGCGCCCGGGGCCACGCAGATCGCCATGGGCGTGCTGCACGTCATCCTGAACGCGCTCGACTTCGGCATGACCATGGTCGAGGCGGTGAGCGCGCCGCGCTTCTCGGCGACCTCGGACGCGATCGACATCTCCAACCGCATCCAGGGTCGGGTCGAGCGTGAGTTGCAAGCGGTGGGCTATCCGGTCGTCCGCAGCCCCTACGGCTTCGGCTTCGCCGCCGTCCACGGGATCCGCATCCATGAGGACGGCCTCGATGGCGGCGCCGATCCCGGCCACGACGGCGTCGTGATCGCGGTTTAGCTCTTCAGGTCCGGCGGCGGGCGGCGGGCGTTCGTGGCCTGCTCATAGGCATAGGCGATCCGCAGGAGCGTGGCTTCGCTCCAGGCTCGTCCGGCGAAGGTGAGACCGAGCGGATAGTCAGGCGTCTCAGTCTTGCCGACGCCGGAGAT